>NZ_CAMQYW010000001.1 GCF_947039425.1 uncultured Cetobacterium sp.
GAGGATAGGAAGTTGCCAATCTTTTTTTTATTTTTTGTAAAAATCATGTTATAATTTTAGAAAAAAGGGGAGATTATGAAAAAAATAATATTTTTAGATAGAGATGGAACTATAAATGTTGAAAAATCATATTTACATAAATGGGAAGACTTTGAATTTGAAAAAAATGTAATTGTTGGATTAATAGAGCTTAAAAAGTTAGGGTATGAATTTATAGTAGTTACAAATCAATCTGGAATAGCTAGAGGATATTATACAGAGGAAGATTTAACTTTATTAAATAGTAAGATGATAGAAAAATTAAAAGAGTTTGAAATTGATATACTTGATTGTTTTTATTGTCCTCATCATTTGGAAAAGGGGATAGGAAAATATAAAATAGATTGTTCATGTAGAAAACCAAATCCTGGAATGATATTCAAAGGATTAGAAAAATATGAGATAGATATTGAAAATTCATATATGGTTGGAGATAAATTAAGTGATTTAGAAGCGGGAGAAAAAGCAGGTTTAAAATCAATATTAGTAACAACAGGTTATGGAAAAAATATTGAAAAAGAGTGTAATAAAAAATATAGTGTAGCTAAAGATTTATTAGAAGTTGCAAAAATTATAAAATAAAAATAGCACCTTTGTAGGGTGCTATTTTTTAAAATAGTATTTTTATTAAGATAAGGGCAGAAATAACTTGAACACTTCCAACAGCTAAACCATAAAGAGAGGCTTTAGGTCCTTGAGCTATTAGCTCAGCAATTTTAACTCTCATTCCAATTCCAGCAAGAGCTATTATTTCAAATTTTGAAGAAATCGATTTGAAAATTTTAGAGATTTCTATAGGAATTAAACCGATAGAAAAAAGTGAACAAAGAATAAAAAATCCAATTATATACCAAGGAACAGATATTTTATTTTTTTTCTCTTTAGCATAAGTTTCTTTTTCTAAAACAAATTCAGTGTCATTAATAATTTCTTGTTCATCTTGAAAAGAGTGTCTTTTGGCAAAAAACATCACTACAAAAACTAAAAATACAATTCTAACAATTTTAAATATAGTTGCCATTTCTAAAACATGTTCATTGACCATACTTCCAGCAGCAACAACTTGTCCAACCGATTGTAAAATACCACCTAATAAAGCAGATGTTTTTAATGGGTCAAAATTGAAAAGTGTTTTAGCAATTGGAATTAATGCAAACATAAGAACAGTTCCTGTTAGGTTAACAATAGTTATTGATATACCTTTTTCAGCATCTTCAGCTTTAACAACAGGAGCAGTTGCTCCAATAGCAGAAGAACCGCAAACAGCGTTACCACTAGCCATTAAAGATTGGAATTTTTTGGAAAAACCTAATTTTTTTCCTAAAAATATAGCAGCACTAAGGGTAATAATCATTTGAATTAAAATAAATCCAATTCCATTAAAACCTAGTTGAAAAATAGTTTTAACACTTAAAGTTCCACCTAAAAGAACAATTGAATATGATAATAAATCACTTTCAGAAAATTTTGAGCCATCTGCAAACTTTTTTGATTTTGCAAAAGTATTACCGGCTAAAATTCCAAAGAATATAGCTAAAGGAGCACCACCAATACTTGGGATAAATTTACCAAAGAAAACACCTAGTTGAGCTAGAAAAATACAAAGAACAACTCCAGGAATTCTAGATTTAAATTGATTGATATATTTCATTTTACAAATCTCCTTATTAATTTAATTTATTGGTTATTATAACACTTTTTTGTGAAAAATAAAACAATTTTCTGAATCGATATTCAAAAATAAAAAAGATAGCTTCTTTTATACATAAGACCTTAATTTGAAAGGGATTTGAACTACCTATAAAATTGACTATTAAATCTAATTATGGTACTATATGAAATAGTAGAACATAAAAAAAGACTAGGAAGGATAAGGGAATGTTAGGAGATTTATTAAAGAAAATTTTCGGTACAAGAAATGACAGAGAGATAAAAAGAATTAAAAAATTAGTAACATTAATAAACTCGTTAGAACCAGAAATAGAAAAACTTACAGATGAAGAATTAAAAGGAAAAACAGAGGAATTTAGAGAAAGACTTGAAAAGGGTGAAACTTTAGATGATCTTTTAGTTGAAGTTTTTGCTATTGTAAGAGAAGCATCAAAAAGAGTTCATGGAATGAGACATTATGATGTACAATTAGTTGGTGGAATTGTTCTTCACGAAGGTAAAATAACAGAGATGAAAACCGGAGAAGGAAAAACATTAGTAGCAACAGCTCCTGTTTATTTAAATGCCCTTAGTAAAAAAGGTGTCCATGTAATAACAGTAAATGATTATCTAGCACAAAGAGATAGAGAAATAATGGCTAAAGTTTATGATTTCTTAGGATTAACATCAGGAGTAATAATTAATGGTTTAGAAAATGATGCAAGAAAATCTGCTTATTTAGCTGATGTAACATATGGTACAAACTCTGAATTTGGTTTTGATTATCTAAGAGATAATATGGTAAATAGTGCAGAAAATAAAGTTCAAAGACCATTAAATTTCTGTATTGTTGATGAAGTAGATTCAATACTAATTGATGAAGCAAGAACACCACTTATTATTTCAGGAGCAGCTTCTGAAACAACAAAATGGTATGGAATATTTTGTCAAATTGCTTTTAGATTAGAAAGAAGTACAGAAACTGAAAAAATAGAAGCAAAGCAAAAGAAAGAAATGACAATTCCTGATGAACAGTGGGGAGACTATGAAGTTGATGAAAAAACTAAAAATATAGTATTAACAGATAAAGGAATTAGAAATGTAGAACAAATGTTAAATATTGATAATTTATATTCACCAGAGCATGTTGAGTTAACTCATTACTTAAATCAAGCATTAAAAGCTAAAGAGCTATTTATAAAGGATAGAGACTATTTAATAACAGAAGGAGAAGTTATTATAATAGATGAGTTCACAGGAAGAGCTATGGAAGGAAGAAGATACTCAGATGGACTACATCAAGCAATAGAAGCTAAAGAAGGCGTTCATGTAGCGGGAGAAAATCAAACTTTAGCGTCAATAACACTTCAGAATTACTTTAGAATGTATAAAAAATTAGCAGGAATGACTGGTACTGCAGAAACTGAGGCTTCTGAATTTATGCATACATATGGTTTAGAAGTAGTTGTAATACCAACAAATAAACCAATAAAAAGAACTGATTTTCCAGACTTAGTTTATAAAAATAAAAAAGAAAAAATAGATGCAATTATAAAAAGAATAGAAGAGCTTTATATTAAGGGACAACCGGTTCTTGTAGGAACAGCTTCAATTAAAAGTTCAGAAGAACTTTCTAATTTGTTAAAAGATAAAAAAATTCCACATAATGTTTTAAATGCAAAACTTCATGCTAAAGAAGCTGAAATTGTATCACAAGCTGGAAGATATCAAGCTGTTACAATAGCTACAAATATGGCTGGTAGAGGAACAGATATTATGCTTGGAGGAAATCCAGAATTTAGAGCTATGGATGAAATTGGAAATATTGATGTAGTTGAAGCTCCAGGTGTTTTAAATAAATATAAAAAAGAGTGTGAAGAGGAAAAACAAAAAGTTATAAGTCTTGGAGGATTATTTATTTTAGGAACAGAAAGACATGAATCTAGAAGAATAGATAATCAATTGAGAGGAAGAGCTGGAAGACAGGGAGATCCTGGAGCCTCTGAATTTTATCTATCTTTAGAAGATGATCTTATGAGATTATTTGGTTCAGAGAAAATTCAACATGTTATGGAAAGATTAGGATTACCAGAAGGGGAATCTATTCAACATAAAATGATAAATAGAGCGATAGAAAATGCTCAAAAGAAAGTTGAATCTAGAAACTTTGGTATTAGAAAAAATCTTCTTGAGTTTGATGATGTTATGAATAAACAAAGAGAAGCAATATATGCAAGTAGAAATGAAGCTTTAGAGAAAGAGGATTTAAAAGAGACAATATTAGGAATGTTAAAATCTAGTATTTCAGATATCGTTGTGGAAAGATTTGTTGGAGAATATAAAGAAGAATGGGATATTAAAGGTGTAGCTGAACTATTAAAAGAAAAGTATGATTTTGAAATAACAGATTTCGAAGAATATAAAGGATTAACAGTTGAAGAATATGTAGATATTCTTTTCAATAAAATACTGGCTCAGTACGAAGAGAGAGAAAATGAATTGACTTCAGAAATAATGAGAAAAGTTGAAAAATATGTATTGTTTGAAGTAGTAGATTCAAGATGGAGAGAACATTTAAAAGCACTAGATGCTTTGAGAGAAGGAATTTATTTAAGATCTTATGGACAAAAAGATCCGTTAGTTGAATATAAGATAATTTCAGGAGATATGTATTCTAAAATGCTTTCAACTATTAAAACTGAAGTAACATCATATATGTTTAAAGTTGTAGTGAAAAATCCTGAAGATGAAATTCTTGAACCAGGAGATATGGAAGAGTTAGATTATGATTCACCATGTTCTTGTGGAAGTGGAAAAATATACGGAAAATGTTGTGGAAGAGTGTAGGGAGGAATAATGAAAAAGGTTATTTTACTGATAATGATGGCATCTCTTGTAGGATGTAGTGCTTTAAGAAGAAATGACGTAAATATTCAAGAAAAATATAAAATAAATACTGTTGCAATGAAAAATTGGGAAGAAACTTTTGGAAAAGTAATGGTAGGAGAATCTGAATTAGAAGATTGGTATGGAGCAGAAAATCCTATAAAATTCTTGGCTCAAACAGGTAAATTAGATGAAAAACAGGTTAAATTTTTAGATTCTTTAAAAACAGAAAAAACTATAACAGAAGATCAACAAGAAAAGTTTATATCTATTTTAGATAAAATTGTAGATAAGTTACCAAGAGAATATTTTTTAAAGGATGAAAATTTAAAAGATCCAAGTGGACTTGCTAAATATATGGTGACTCAATCATATATTAGATTACAAAATCCATCTAACCATATAAAAGATAAAGTAGCTACACAAGAGGAATGGAATGAGATAATAGCTTATTCTAAGCAAAATGATATGTCAGAAAAAGACACTAAGAATTTCAGAAAACTTTTAAATAGATTTATGAAAAGAAGTGAATTTTTTGATTCAAGATCATGGTATACAATAGAAGTATCACCAAGAATGATCCAAGTAAATAATATTTATAAAAAAGAGGATAAAACAAAATTAGAGAAAAATAATATAAATGCAAAAGCAATGTATATTGCTTATTCTGAGTATTTTTCGAAATTAGATAAATGGGATGATTAAAAAATAAAATTATGGCGCCTTTTTAAGGCGCCATAATTACTTGAAAAGCAAATATTTCTTTTAGGAGGAGTTTATATGAGCTTAGACACTAAATATTATGATTTGCATTTACATACAACTTATTCAGATGGAACTTTTTCTGTAAAAGAACTTTTAGAAAGAGCAAAAAGAAATGGAATGAGTGGAATTTCTATAACTGATCATGACACAATGGATGGAATTGAAGAAGGAATAGAAGAATCTAAAAAAATAGGTATTGATTTTATCCCTGGAATAGAGTTCTCTTGTTCTTTAGAAGGATTAGAAATTCATATATTAGGTTATTTTTTAGATATTCATTGTGAAAAATTAAAAATAAATTTAGAAAAACTTAAAGAAGCTAGAGATGAAAGAAATATTAAAATTGTTAAGAAGTTAAATGATAGAGGACTAAAAATAACTTTAGAAGATATAAAAAAAGAGGCTGTTGGAAATATAGTTAGTAGAGCTCATATTTGTAATGCAATGATGAATAAAGGGTATGTATATTCAAAAGGCGAAGCTTTTAAACAGTATTTAGGAAGAACAGGATCAGCTTATGTTGAGAAAAGAGATTCAAATCCAATTGAAATAATAAAATTAATAAAAGAGTGTGGAGGAATATCTTCTCTTGCACACCCTATTTTTATTTGTGAATCAAGAGAGAAAATAGAGAAGATTTTAGAAAAGTTAATAGATGCAGGATTAGATGGAATAGAAACAAACTATAGTTCTTATACATCAAAAGAAAAAAAATATTTTTCAAAATTAGCAGATAAATATAATTTATTAAAAACTGGTGGTTCTGATTTCCATGGAGAGAATAGAATTGGAATAGATATTGGGAAAGCTTATATTTATGGTGAAGATGTAGAAAAATTTATGAGTAGAAAATAAGGAGGTAAATTATTATGATTATAGTAACAGGAGCTGCAGGATTTATAGGAAGTGCTTATATTTGGAAATTAAATGAAATGGGAATAACAGATATTTTAGCTGTTGATAAATTAAGACATGAAGAAAAATGGTTAAATTTAAGAAAGAGAGATTATACCGACTGGTGTGATAAAGAGGAGTTATTTGATTGGCTTGCAGTTGAAGAAAATGCTAAAAAAGTTACAGGGGTATTACATATGGGAGCGATTTCTGCAACAACTGAAACTGATGGTGACTTATTGATGAAAAATAACTATGAATATTCTAAAAAGTTATGGGAATTTTGTACAAAAAGAGATATAACTTATGTGTATGCTTCATCAGCAGCAACTTATGGTGGAGGAGAACAAGGATATTCTGATGAAGGAACACCAGAAGAATTAAAGAAATTATTACCTTTAAATAAATATGGATATTCTAAAAAGTTTTTTGATGATTGGGCATTTAAACAAAAAGAAGCTCCAAAACAATGGATAGGAGCTAAATTCTTTAATGTTTATGGTCCACAAGAGTATCATAAAGGAAGAATGGCATCAATGGTATTCCATACTTTTAATCAATATGAGGAAAATGGTGGAGTAAAATTATTTAAATCTCATAAAGAGGGATATAATGATGGGGAGCAGCTTAGAGATTTTGTTTATATTAAAGATGTAGTTGATATGCTTTACTTCTGTATGTTTAATAAAGTACCATCAGGAGTTTATAATATAGGAACTGGAAAAGCTAGAAGTTTCTTTGATTTATCTATGGAAACAATGAAGAATGCAAGTGAAAATTTGAAATTAAAATCTGAGCATGTAATTGAATTTGTACCAATGCCTGAGGATTTAAGAGGAAGATATCAATATTTTACAGAGGCATCAATGGATAAGTTAAGAGAAGCAGGATATAATAAACCATTCCACTCTTTAGAAGAGGGAGTAGCAGATTATGTATCTTATTTAAAAAAGGAAGATAGTTACCTATAGGAGGAGTAATGAACCCATTTTTACTAGTTATAATACTAGGAATAGTTGAAGGAATGACAGAGTTTGTACCTGTAAGTAGTACAGGACATATGATACTTGTAGAAAGATTTATAAACTCACCACAGGTATCAAAAGGATTTATGGATAGTTTTTTAGTTATAATTCAATTTGGAGCAATTTTATCAGTTGTTGCTTATTTTTGGAAAGACTTAACTCCCTTTGTGAAGACAAAAGAGGAGTTTAATAAAAAATTATCGTTGTGGAGTAAAATTATTGTTGGAGTTTTACCAGCTGGAGTAATTGGACTTTTAGCAGATGATTATATATCAGAGTTTTTTATGGATAATACAACAATAGTAGCCTCTATGCTGATTTTATATGGAATTATTTTTATTTTAATTGAAAGAAAAAATTTAAAGGGAAATATTAATTCTATAAAAGAGATATCTTATAAACTTGCATTAACAATTGGATTTTTTCAATGTTTAGCAATGATACCAGGGACATCTCGTTCAGGAGCTACAATATTAGGAGCACTACTTTTAGGAGTTTCTAGAGGAGTTGCAGCAGAGTATTCATTCTTTTTAGCAATTCCAACAATGGCAGGAGCAACATTATTAAAATTATTAAAAAATGGGTTGAATTTTACTACTTTAGAGTGGCAATTATTAGGAATAGGGTCAGTTGTATCTTTTGTGGTAGCATATATTGTTATAAAATGGTTTATGGGGTATATTCGTCAAAAGACATTTAAGGTCTTTGGAATTTATAGAATCATTTTAGGTATTTTAGTTTTACTTTTAATGAAATAAAAGAATTGGAGTTGGAGCAGTGTCAATAGTAACAAACTTTCCTCTAAGCGAAAAAAGTGTTGAGGAATTTATAAGAATATTATTACCTGAGGGTATGGATAAAAATATAGTAGCAAAAGCAAAGAATATAAATAATACAATAGAAATTGAAGTTGAAATTGATGGTAAAAAAGGAATAATGATAGAGGAAGATTTTGAACATTTAGTTGAAGATCAGAAAGTAATTATGTTGAAAGGAACTTTATTAAAGGCATATGAAAAGAAATATCCTTGGGGAAGTTTAATAGGAGTTCGTCCTACTAAAATGACAAGAAGATTTTTAAATATGGGATTTCCAAAAGATAGAGTGAAAAAATTATTGAAAAATATGTATTTAGCAACAGATGAAAAGATAGAGCTGTTAATGCAAGTTATAGAAACAGAAGAGAAACTCTTGAATAAAGAAAGAATGAACATGTATATTGGAATACCTTTTTGTCCATCAAAATGTAGATATTGTTCTTTTGCATCTTATGAAATAGGAAGTGCTCTTGGAAGATTTTATAAAAGTTTTGTAGAAACTCTTCTTGAAGAGATAAAACTTGTTGGAGAACTTTCAAGAGAAAAAGATTTTAAATATGAATCGTTATATATTGGCGGAGGAACTCCAAGTACATTGACAGTTGAAGATACAGAAAGAGTTTTAAAGGCTATACATGAGAATATCAATCTGAGTAATTTAAAAGAATTTACTTTTGAAGCTGGAAGAGAAGATGCTATAACGAGAGAAAAATTAGAGGTTTTAAAAAAATATGGTGTTGATAGGGTTAGTTTAAATCCTCAAACCTTTAAAGAAAAAACACTTAAAGACTTAAATAGAATTTTTAATAGAGAACACTTTGATAAAATTTATAAAGATATAAAAGAATTAGGATTTATTTTAAATATGGATATTATACTAGGTCTTCCTGGGGAAAGTATAGAAGATATTTTCAATACATTAAATGAGTTAAAAAAATATGATATTGAAAATTTAACAGTACATGCTTTAGCGAAGAAAAAAGGTTCACCATTATATAGAGAAAACTTTGTTGAGTCAGAGGTAGAAAGAGTTTTAGTTGAGAATAAAATAAAAGAATTAGTTTTTGAAAAGGGAATGAAACCTTATTATATGTATAGACAAAAAAATAGCTTAGATTGGGGAGAAAATGTGGGGTACTCAATACCAGGATATGAGTCTAGATTTAATATAGAAATGATAGAGGAAAATCAACAAACTATGGGTCTTGGTGGAGGAGCTATAAGCAAATCTATGAAAAAAGAATCTGAATATATAGATCAAATAACAAGACTTGTAAATCCTAAAGATCCAGCTTTGTATATTGCAGAGATGAAAATGAGACATTTAAAAAAAATAGAGTTATTTTCAGAATAGGAGAGTTATGAAAAAAATAGTTTTTTTTATGATATTTTTATGTAACATATCTTTGATTTATCCACAATTAAATAGTAGCTTTAAAGTTATTCAAGGAAGAAATACTTTAGATGAAAAAGGAATGCTATTAGATATAAATAGAGCTTCAAAAGCAGATATGTTAAAAGTAAGCATCTCTAAAGGATATGTAGATAAAATAATTGAATATAGAGATATAACTGGTGGTTTTAAAAATCTAAAGGATATGAGAAGAATATCTGGAATTGGTAAAAAAACTTTTGAAAGATTGAAAGTTTTCTTTAAAATATCATCAAATATTACTTTAAAAAATTTTAATATAAATTCTGCAAATTTAAAAGTTTTAAAATACTATGGTTTTAATAAAAAAGAGATAAAAAAAATAGAAATATTTAGAAAAAAACAAAAAATTAGAAATAATAATCAATTTAAAAAAATTATTTCTAAGGAAAAATATAAAGAGTTAAAAGATATTGTATCTTTTTAAAAAGGAGTAAAAATGAGTAAAGTAATTAGAGGAACAACAAAAAGCTCAAGATTTGTTCTTGTAGATGCAAAAGAGATTGTTCAAGAAGCATTAAATATTCACAAATGTAGTCCAACAGCCATAGCTGCTTTTGGAAGATTATTATCTGGGACAGTAATGATGGGAACCACATTAAAAGGAAATGATGTTTTAACACTTAGAACAACAACAGATGGACCATTATCAACAATGATAGCAACTATTAATAAAGATGGAATAAAGGGTTACTTGTCTAATCCAGAGGTAGATTTGCCATCTCTTGAAAATGGACAACCAGATGTTAAAAATTTAATTGGAAAAGGAGTCTTAAATGTAATTAAAGATTTAGGACTTAAAGATCCGTATGTGGGAGTATCAACTATAGAAGATGGAGAAATTGCATATGATATAGCTTATTACTATGTTACGTCAGAGCAAACACCAACTGTTATAGCACTTGGTGTAGAATTAGAAAATGAAAATACAGTTAGATCAGCAGGAGGGTATATGATTCAATTAATGCCAAATGCTGAAGAGAGTTTTATTTCTAAATTAGAAAATAAAATAGGAGCTATAAGAAATATAACTGAATTATTTAAAGGTGGAATGGATTTAGAAAGAATATTACATCTACTATATGAAGATATGGAAGATGAGAATAATACTAAGTTAATAGAAGAATACAGTATTTTAGACACGAGAGAAGTTAATTATGCTTGTGATTGTAATAGTGAAAAATTTTATAAAGGAATAATAACTTTAGCTAAAGATGAATTGGAAGATATATTAAAAGAGAATGGAAATATTGAGGTTCAATGTCATTTTTGTGGGAAAAAATACTCTTTCTCAAGAGAAGATTTAAAAGACGTTTTATAATTAAAGACAAAAAGAAGGTTGGGAACAATCTTCTTTTTTATTATTGCAGTATTGATAATAGTATAAAATTAGAACGTAATAATAAAAATATAGACAAAAATAGATAAATATGGTATATATAAGTACGTTTAAAAATTTAGGACATTATGGAGGGGGAAATGATTAAATTAATAGGAATATTAATTATATTAGTAGGATTTGTTATTAAGTTAGATACAATTGCCGTTGTATTAGCAGCAGGAGTAGCTACAGGATTAGTTGCAGGAATAGATTTTGTTGAAATTTTAGAGATTTTAGGAAGTGCTTTTATTCAAACAAGATATATGACATTATTACTTTTAACTTTAGCAGTTGTAGGAATATTAGAAAGAAATGGTCTTAGAGAAAGAGCTTCAATTTGTATATCAAATTTAACAGGAGCAACAGCAGGAAAAGTTTTATCAATATATGTTTTTATTAGAATGGTAGCAGCAGCTTTATCAATAAGACTTGGTGGACACGTTCAATTTATAAGACCGCTAATTTATCCTATGGCTAAGGGAGCTATAGAAAAAAATGGAGGAATAACAGAGGAAATTGATGAGGATTTAAAAGGATATACAAATACAGCGGAAAATTACGCTAATTTTTATGGTCAAAATGTGTTTGTTGCTTCAGCAGGAGTTCTTCTTATTGTAGGAACTTTACAAGAATTAGGAGTTAAAGTAGAGGCATATTCAGTATCTAAAGCTTCTATTCCAGTTGCCTTAGTAGCTTTATTACTTTCGTTTATTCAATATTATCGTATGGATAAGAAATTTGAAAAAATGAAAGAAAATAACAAAAGCAAATAGGAGGAGCAATGAATATAAAATTAATGTTAGAAATGATGTATGTGTTGTGTGGAATTGTTTTAATTGTAAGTGGAATTTACTCAATAATAGATAAGGAAAATCCCAAGAGAATAGGATCAGGAATGTTTTGGTTTATATTTGGATTTTTATTTATTGGAGGACCATATATAAGTCCAGTTGTAGTAGGAGCATTACTTTTAGTTATGGGAGTACTAAGTGCAACGAAACAAGTATCTATGGCTAATTTTACAAATAGTAGTGAAAAATTCAGAGTTGAACAAGCAAAGAAAATAGGAAATAAATTATTTGTTCCAGCTATAATGATAGGAGTTGTAGCATTTTCAGTAGCACAATTTACAAATTTAGGTGGACTTATAGGATTAGGATTAGGAGCTATTACAGCTTTAATTATAGCAATGGTTGTAACTGGTGAAAAAGTTGATAAGATTCCATATGATTCAAGTAGAATACTTCAGCAAATGGGAGTAACAATTGTTTTACCACAACTTTTAGGATCTTTAGGTTCAGTTTTTTCTAAAGCGGGAGTAGGAACAGTAATAGCTGATTTAATGGGAAGTGTGGTACCAGAAGGGAATCAACTAGTAGGGGTAGTTGTTTATTGTTTAGCAATGGCAATATTTACTATGATAATGGGAAATGCCTTTGCAGCCTTTGCAGTTATAACAGCAGGAATAGGATATCCATTTGTAATAGCTCAAGGAGGAGACCCAGCAGTGGTTGGTGCTATGGGATTAACAGCAGGATACTGTGGAACACTATTGACACCTATGGGAGCTAATTTTAATATAGTACCTGCTTCTATATTAGAGATGAAGAATAAAAATGGAGTTATTTTAAAACAAGTAGGTGTAGCATTACCATTACTGTTTATTCATATATTTTTAATGTATATGTTAGCATTTTAATTTAAGGAGGGGAAGATGAAAGTATTAATAACAGGGTTTGATCCATTTGGAGGAGAAAGTATTAATCCAGCATGGGAAGCAGTAAAAGGAATAAAAGGAAATATTGGAGAGATAGAAGTATCTAAATTACAAATACCAACAGTATTTAAAAAATCATCAGAACTATTATTTAAAGAGATTGAAAAAATAAATCCAGATGTAGTAATTTGTGTTGGGCAAGCTGGAGGGAGATATGATATTTCAATAGAGAGAATTGGAATTAATATTGATGATGGTAGAATAGCTGATAATGAAGGAAATCAACCAATTGATACAGAAATATATGAGGATGGAGAAAATGCATACTTTACTAATTTACCAATAAAGGCCATGGTAGAAGAGATTAAAGGAGCAAAGATACCTGCTTCAGTTTCAAATACAGCTGGAACATTTGTATGTAATCATATAATGTATTCTTTACTTTATTATATAAATAAAAATAATTTAAATATAAAAGGTGGATTTATTCATGTTCCATTTATACCAGAACAAGTGGTAGAAAAAAAGAATATGCCATATATGGAGATAAGTACAATAACAAAAGGATTAGAAAAAGCTATTGAAGCTTTATCTAAGTATGAAAAAGACATAAAAGTAACAGGTGGGAAAGAGTTTTAATAAGAAAAGACTAGTTTAAAAAACTAGTCTTTTTTATTTTCTATAACTCCTAGAATTTCATCTAAATCAAGCATAATAAATTCTAAACCGTCAGTATTGATTTGGAAGCCAGAAGAATTTTTAAAAATAATAGAGTCATTTACATTAAATTGTTCGATTATTTCTGAATTTTCACTTAAAGATATTATTTTTCCAAGACTGTAAGTTTTTTCTGTATTTGTTGCTAGAAGAAGAATTCCGCTAGTTGTTTTTTCTTCTTGTTGTATTTTTTCAATTAAAACTCTTTTTCCAATAGGTTTAATATTCATAGTTCCTCCTAAAGATCTTTTATTAAACTTTAACAAAAAAAATAGAAAAAATCAAATAAGATAAAAAGAATGTTGTATAAATTATGATATAATTTAGAAAAATAAAGAAAAAATAGGAGAGGGATAATGTTGAAATTATTTGATAATAATCAAGCTGAAAATAGAATAAAAGATTTAAGAGAAAAAATAGAAAGATATAATTATTTTTATTATACTAAAAATGAATCATTAGTATCTGATGTTGAATTTGATAAAATTTTAAAAGAACTTGAAAAACTAGAAGAGGAAAATCCTCATTTAAAAAAAGAGAATTCTCCATCAAAAAATGTGGGAGCAATTAACTTAAAAGAGTCAAAATTTAAAAAAGTAATACATAAAAAACCGATGTTAAGTTTGAGCAACAGCTATAATATTGAAGATGTAATAGCTTTTGGAGAGAGAGTTAATAAAAATTTAGAAAATAGATATTCTAATTTAGAGTATATTTTAGAATTGAAACTAGATGGAGCAAGTATAAGTATTCAATATGAAAATGGAGTTTTAGTTAAGGGAGTTACAAGAGGGGATGGAATAGAAGGAGAAGATGTTACAGACAATATTTTAGCTATAGAAAGTATTCCAAATTATTTAAAAGAAAAAGTGGATTTAGAAGTTAGGGGAGAAATAGTATTACCAATAAGTCAGTTTAAAAAATTAAATGAAAGTAGACTTGAAAATGGAGAGGATATTTTTGCTAATCCAAGAAATGCAGCAAGTGGAACATTGAGACAACTTGATGCTAATATAGTTAAAGAAAGAGGATTAGATGCATATTTTTATTTTTTAGTTGATGCAGAAAAATATGATATGAAGACACATAAAGAAAGTTTAGAGTATTTAGAAAAGTTAGGATTAAAAACAACTGGAATAGCTGAAGAGATTACTTGTATGGATGTAATGAAAAATAGAATTGATTATTGGGAGAAAGAAAAAGAAAAATTAGATTATGAAACTGATGGATTAGTGTTGAAATTAAATGACATCTCTTTATGGGAAGAGGTTGGATATACAACTAAAAGTCCTAGATGGGCAATAGCCTATAAATTTCCAGCAAAGCAAGTGACAACATTATTAAAAGATATAACTTGGCAAGTGGGAAGAACAGGAAAGGTTACACCAGTTGCAGAACTTGAAGAGGTAGAATTATCAGGAAGTAAAGTAAAAAGAGCAAGTTTGCATAATATTGATGAAATAATAAGAAAAGATATTAGAATAGGAGATAGAGTTTTTATAGAAAAAGCAGCAGAGATAATACCACAAGTTGTAAGTTCTGTTAAAGATTTAAGAACAGGAGAGGAAAAAGAAGTTATAGCTCCAAAAGATTGTCCTATATGTAATCACAAATTAGAAAAAGAAGAGGGACTAGTTGATTTAAAATGCGTAAATGAAGATTGTCCAGCAATAATTCAAGGAACTATAGAATATTTTGTATCTCGTGATGGAATGAATATATCTGGCTTTGGAAGTAAGATAGTGGAAAAAATGTTAGCATTAAATTATATAAAAAATATAAGTGATATATATAAGTTACATGAACATAAGGAGGAATTGATAACATTAGATAAAATGGGAGAAAAAAGTGTTGAAAAACTACTATTATCAATTGAGAAAAGTAAGAGTAGACCTTATGGGAAAACTTTATATGCTTTAGGAATACCTTTTGTGGGAAAATTTTTAGGAAATTTACTTTCTAAAAAAAGTGAAAATATTAATAATTTAGAAAAGATGACAAAAGAGGAGTTATTATCTATTGATGGAGTAGGAGAAAAGGTAGCGGAATCAGTTTATTCTTTTTTTAGAAATGAAAAAAGTTTGAATATTGTAAATAAATTAAAAAAGATTGGTATTAATTTTTCTATTGAAAATAAAAAAGAAGAAGAAAGCGAAAGAAAAGTAAATGAAAATTTATTTGGAAAAACTTTTTTATTTACAGGAAAATTATTAAAATTTAAAAGAGAAGAGATTAAAGATTTAATAGAATCTTTAGGAGGAGTTAATAGTTCAAGCGTTAATAAGAAATTGAATTATTTGATTGTTGGTGAAGATGCAGGAAGTAAATTAAAAAAAGCTCAAGAGCTAGGAACTGTAAATATATTAACAGAGGATGAGTTTATACAGATGATTAAATAAAAAGAAAAAATATGTTATTTTAGAATAATATGTATTATAATAGTTGTAGCTTAGATTGAGTATTTAATTTTCAATTTTCAATTCGGGGGGATAGATATGGAAAATAAATTACAGGAAAAATATATTGTAGAGTCTTCTGTAATAGAAAGAGTAGCCTTTAAAGAATTTAATAAAAAGAAAAAAAGCATATGATATTCAAAAAAAAATAGATCAAGAAAATGAAGATTTTTCAAAGGGAATATTAATAACAGGATTCCCAGGATGTGGTAAAAATTTAATACCTAAATTAGCATCAATAATTTTTGATTTACCCTTAATAAAAATAAATGTTAAGATGCTCTTAAGAGAAGAAATTAATGAGTTAAGATATAATATAAAAGTTCTACTAAAAAAAATAGAAAAATTAGAACCATGTATTCTTTGGATTGATGAAATTGATTTAAATGATGGAAGGGGAAATTTTGAAAAAAATATATTTTTAGAATTGTGTAATTGGTTAAAAGATAAAAATGATAGAATAATTCCAATTTTAATACTTAGAGACATATTTTCAACTTCTCTTAATGAAATAAAAAATAATGTATTTGATGAGATATTTTTTATAGATTTACCAAACAACGAGGAAAGAATAGATATTTTAAAAATTTATTTAAAAATTTTAGAAATAGATGAAAATAGTTTAATTCTTGAAAAATTATCATTGTTATTTCAAGGATATAGCAGTTATGAGATGAAAAAAATATCAAAAATTTTAATAGAAGAGTTATTTATTCAAGAGGAAAATTTTACTATTGAAAAAACTATAAATATTATTGAAAATAACAAACCATTATCAGAAATATTTGAGAAAAAAATTAAAAAAATTAAAGAATCTGTTAAAGAATTAAAGTTTCGATTATCATCTGAAAAATTAGAAAAAAATATAGTTATAAAAAAAATTATGAGAAAAAGTGATTTAGTTTATTCTAAAGGAGGAATATTTAAACCTAGTTTTTCTTTTGAAGAAATAGAAATTGTAAATTTATATGTTTCTAAATTTTTAGTAACTCAAAGTTTATGGGTTGATTTAATGAAAGAGAATCCAAGTCATGATAAAGGTGAAAATTTACCTGTAGAAAGGATATCTTGGTGGAAATCTTTAGAATACTGCAATAATTTAAGTGAAGCTTATGGATTTTTGCCAGTTTATAATTTGGAAAGTGGAAATTTAAAAATAAACTATTTATCGGGAGAAATAGTAGAAGCAAATATGGCAGATTTTGGAAAAACAGAAGGATTTAGATTGCCAACAGAAGCAGAATGGGAATGGATAGCTAAAGGTGGAGATAAAACTTTAGGAAAAAGTTTAACAAAATATTGTGGAAGTGATAATTTGGATGAAGTGGCATGGCATTGGGATAATTCTTTTAGAAAAAGTCATGAAGTTGGAAAAAAAGATCCAAACGAATTAGGAATTTATGATATGAGTGGGAATATTTGGGAATGGTGTTATGATACTAAAACTCAAGGTGAAATTTCAAAAGAAAAGCCATATTTGTATGATATAACAGAGGGATATAGAAGATTAAAAGGGGGATCTTGGGGAAATTATGAAAATTATTGTACTCCAAGTTACCGTTATTATGGTGGAGCAGTAGGATATGGCAGTAATATAGGATTAAGAGTAGTTAGAACAGCAAAATAAAAAAACCAGAAATTTTCTGGTTTTTTTTTATTTTTTTACAATTAATTAAAAAGGATATATGCACCAAGACAACCAAAGGTTTGTATAAATACCATTCCAATAAAACCAACGATAAAAGGTTTAATACCAACTTTAAATAATTTTTTTAAATTTATTTTTAATCCTAGAGAAGCCATTGCAATAGTTAAAACTATATTTGCAAATTTAGGAATAAATTTATTTATTTCTGGTGGAATAATCTGTAAAGAGTTAATAATAACAGCAAGAATAAAACCTAAAACATAAATTGGAAAATCAATTTTTTTCCCTTCTTGATTTCCATTTTTTCTTGATTTCCATATTGTAAACGCTATAGAAACTGGAACTAAAAATAAAACTCTAGTTAATTTAGTAAGAATTGCCATAGATTCAGCAATAGGTGATCCAACAGCACCACTAGCCGCAACAACTTCAGCAACATCAGGAAGAGTAACACCAACCCATGCACCATAAAATTGTGGATCTAAATTAAGAGCTTTATAGATCATTGGGAAAACAAACATAGCAATGGTACCAAAGAATGTGATAGCTCCTATTCCAAAGGCTGTATCTTTCTCATCAGCATCAACTATAGGACCTATAGTTGCAATGGCAGATGCGCCACAAATAGATGTACCAGCTGCTAAGCAAATACCTAACTCTTCATCTAAGCCAAATTTATCTGAAACAAATTTAATTGTTAAAATAGTAGCTGTTAAAAGACAAGCTATGAAAATAATTCCTGTAAAACCTAATTTAGTTAATTCTGTAAGACTAAGTTTGAATCCTTGTAAAATAACTCCAAATCTCAGAATTTTTTTACTTGTAAATTTAACACCTGGTTGAAAAATTTCCATTTTATTAATATTAGTAAAATTAGAAAAAATCATACCAATAATAATAGCATATAGAAGTGAACTAATATGTAGTTGCTTATTTAGTTCTGTTCCATAAAGACTAAGTGCAATAAATGCAATTGAAAAAGTAAGTGCAAGACCTGTTGATAATTTTTTTAACATTTTAACTCCCCTTTGTTAATATATATTTCGATTTAGTTTATATATAATATTAATTTTTGTAAAGGGTACTTTTTTATGAAAAAAAAATTAAAAAATAACTAGATCTTGATAAATCCTAATTTTTCAAGAGTTTGAACATCTTTAATAGTTAATAAAGGATTAACCTTAATAGATTGAATATGACTATTTAAAAAATCAACAGTGTGAATAATAAAATCTACTTTTTCTAAATTATATACTTGGAATTGATAAAAAGATATTTCATCAATAATATTAAGCAGAAAATTTTTAGAAAGTTGATCTTTTAAAACTTTAGAAGCACCAACACCAAGGTTACAAACAAGCAAAATATTTTTTTTATGAATTTTATTTTTTTCAAGTCTTAACATGCTTGATTTTATATGAAAAAAGATAAATATAATTTCATCGTCATTAAATTTAATTTTAAAAGTATTTTCAAGTTCTTTACATTCTTTTTTTATTTTATTTATTAAATCAGCATAGTCAACAATTCCTTCTTGTAAACATGGATTGATAATAGGTATTTTATTTGAAATTTTAAAAATAGCTGATTTTAAATGTGATCCTAAAGTTTTAATAAGGTAATTATCAGAATGTAAATTTAAGTTATAGTCATCTCCAATGTTTTTTAAAATATTAATAAGATTAGAATAAAATATTTCCTCTTTTTTTAAAATTATTGGATTGTTTCCTGAATAACAAAGTCCAAATAAAAAAAATAATAATGATGATTTCTCATAATAATTATCAAAAACATTAGAAATATTATCAATAAATTTATAATAAGTTTTAAGTTTATATTCTGAATTATTAGATATTGTAAAAAGAGGATCTTTTAATTTTGTGAGAATCAATTTATTTTTTATTCTATAATATTGTACAGATAAAACAATAGATAATATTTTAGAAGTTTCGAAAGATGAATTTTTACCTTTTAGCATATTGAAAATTAGATATTCTGATTCACGAATATTTATGTTTTTAAAAAAGAAATTGAAATTTTTTAAAAAATAACTTAAAAAGAAAAAACGGATATCATTTTCACTTCCTTCTATTGTAAGTCCTAATCTATTTTTATAAATTAAATTTAATGAATTTTCTTTTAGTTTTTCTTTTAGTTCTTTTAAATCTTTTTTTATAGAGCTTTTACTTTGTGAAAAAAGTTCTTCTAAAGGACCAATACTAATATAGTTATCAATAAGTAGTTTTTTGATAATTATATTAAGTCGTTGTGTTTTATTAAAAAAAGTAAAATCAAAATTAGAAGTTATATTTTTTAAATCTGAAAAATTATGGATATAAAAATTGTTAAATCTTTTTTTTATAATGCTTTTATTTGTTATTTTTAATAAATAGTTGATTTTATCAAATTTATATTGTATTTGAGATCCTTTTAAGCTAGGAAAATCAAGGGGAGTTATTTTTTTTTTATTTAATAATATAAGCGTATTTATAAAGTCAAAATCATCTTTTGTAAGTTTCAATTTCATCTCCTTAAACCTTCTATTATATAATTAATTTTTTATTTGTAAAGGGTTACTTTTTTTTAAAAATAAAAAAATCAAATGATATATACTTGGTATTTTACCATTAAAATCAATAGATTATCAAGAATAAAATGTTTTTTTTAATGAAAATAAGCGTCAATAAACTTTACTTTTAGTATATTTTCGGTTATATTTGTATCATAAAGAAATAAAAAACGAAATAATTTTATAACGAGGAGATGGTAGTAATGAATTTAGCAAAATTCCCAAGAAAGAGATATACAGAAGGTCAAACACCTATTGAAAAATTAGAAAATTTTTCAAAAGCTTTAGGAGGACCAACTATTTATATAAAGAGAGATGACCTTTTAGGATTAACTTCTGGAGGAAATAAAACTAGAAAGTTAGAGTTCTTAATGGCAGATGCAATAGCAAAAGGTGCAGATACAATTTTAACATGTGGAGCAGTTCAATCTAATCACTGTAGATTAACTCTTGCAGCAGCAGTTAAAGAGGGATTAAAGTGTCAAATGATATTAGAAGAGAGAGTAGCAGGAAGCTATAAGCCAGAAGGAAGTGGAAATAACTTTTTATTCAACTTATTAGGTGTAGAGGAAACTTTTGTTGTACCTGGTGGAACAAATATGATGGAAGAGTTAGAAAAATTAGCTGCTAAATTAGAAGCAGAAGGAAGAAAAACTTATATCGTACCTGGGGGAGGATCTAATCCTATTGGATCAACAGGATATGTAGCTTGTGCTGAAGAGATTATGTCTCAGTTATTTGAAAAGGGAATCAATATTGATCATATGGTAATACCATCAGGATCAGCTGGAACTCATGCTGGAATTATAGCTGGAATGGTTGGAGTTAATGGAAATATACCTGTAACAGGAGTAAGTGTAAATAGAAATAAGGAACTTCAAACAAATGCAGTTTGGAATCTTGCTAAAGCAACAGCGGAAAGAGTAGGAATAGCTACTGAAATAACAAAGGATATGGTTCAAGTAACAGATGAGTATGTAGGTCCAGGATACTCTTTACCTTCAGATGCAATGGTAGAAGCTGTTCAATTACTTGCTAGAACAGAGGGGATTTTATTAGACCCAGTTTACACAGGAAAAGTAATGGCAGGATTAATTGGAATGGTTAGAGAAGGAAAGTTTAAGAAAGAGGATAACGTTCTTTTCTTACATACAGGTGGATCACCAGCTTTATATGCATACGAAGCAACAGTTTTAAAAAAATAATAAATTCCCCTTCTCTGTAAAAAGAGAAGGGAGGATTTTCTTTTTAAAAAAGCTGTTATTATTTAGTTAATAACAGCTTTTTTAATTGGAAAATTCAAATATAAACTATAAACAAAAAAACTAGGAGGAAATATGGAAGAAATATTATCAAGCGGAAATTTATTATTTGGATTAGGAATTTTTATTGCAAATATTATTCAGGGATTAACTGGATTTGCAGGATCATTACTGGCAATGCCACCATCAATACATTTACAAGGATTAGATACTGCAAAGGTTGCAGTAAATACTTATGGACTTATTAGTTCATTAATTATATTTTCAAAAAATTATAAACAAATAGATTGGAAAGAAGCAAAAAAATTATTAGCCTTAATGGGGATAGGATTAGTAAGTGGAATTTACCTTTCAGGAGTAGTGGAATCAGCTATCTTATTGAAAGTTTATGCTGCATTTATAATTTTAATAGCTTTTAAAGAGATGTTTTATAAAGGAGCTCTAGATTTTGGAGATAAAGCTTTAATTGGAGTAGTAATATTAGCGGGAATATTTCAAGGGTTATTTGTTTCAGGAGGACCTTTATTAATAATTTATGTTGCTAAGAAATTAAAAGAGAAAAATCAAATTAGAGGAACTTTATGTTTTGTATGGATATTCTTGAATGGTTATATGATGGTAAATCAGTTTTTAACAGGACAGTTTACAGCTCATAACACAATTGTGACATTAATAGGATTACCAGGAGTATTTTTAGGAGTTGCAATTGGTGGATATTTAGCTAAAATATTATCAAAAGAAAAATTCTTAAAAGTAGTATATGTTTTATTATCAATATCAGGATTTTCATTATTCTTATAATTGTTGTATAATAAAATTTTGGGGAGGCATATAGAGTGAAAATAAATTTGAGCGATAAAAAGAAGGGAATTGTAGCAATAGCAGGTCATGTTGGATGTGGGCATTGTCATAGTTTGAATAACCAAGTTCAAGATGATTCTCCTGGTCTTTCAGTTGTTTTAAGCTTATTTAAAGAAGCAACAGGAATATCATTAAAAGTTAAAGAGTTTATATTTGAAGATAATAAAGTAGTAGCTATTTTAGAAAATGGTGGAACTGGATATGGAATAGCTAGACGTGGCATAACAAAGCATGAAAAAAATATGATAAATAGAATTGTAGGAAAAGAAGTAATAAATACACATACAATAGTTCTTGAAGAGTTTGGAAGGATATATGGACAAGGAGTAACAGAAACTCCAGTAGCAGTTCAAACAGCTCTAGCTAATGCAGCACTAAATAGTTTTTTAGTTAATTATCCAGAAAAATTCATTGGAACAGTAGAAACTGTACCAGGAAATTATGGAAATATAGTTGGAACAGTTTTAGATATTGATGGAATTCCAACAAGTGTGTTAGGAACTGTAAATGCAACTGTAGGAGGATTAGGTCCCAATGAAGATTTAGAAGGAAATTCACCGAATTATTCTAAAAAAGAGATTATAGAAAAGTTAGGAATGGATAAATTGCCTACAATTGTTGTAGAGGCTATGATATCTTCAGGTTTTTCTAAAGGATTAGCAGAAAATACATACTTTGTAAGAGGAGATGAAGAGGATGATAATCCTTATGTAGTTGAAGCGATTAAAAATGCTTGTTCAACATTAACTCTTCCAATAAGACATCATTTAACAGGAATGAAAAGAACAAAAGATGCTTTAAGAACAAATACAAAAAATGTTGGAGAAAAGATTAAATCTTTAGGAGAAGCTTTAAGTAAAGCTGAAACATCTGAAGAGAAAGTAAATATAATCGGTGAAATAGCTCTTGTTGTAAGTCAAGATTGTGGTGGAATAAGTTTTATGAGTAATGAATTACATGAAGAGATTGGTGGAGCTGGAATGATTAAGAAAACTTCAGCAGTAATTAATTTAGTTGTTACTGAAGAATATGCAAAAGAAAATCCAATTCCATTTTTAACAGAAAAAGAGCTACAAGAGTATGTAGCAATAACAAAAGAAACAGTTAAAGAGATAGCTAAAAAAGTTGAAGCAGCAACAAATCATATAATCTAAGATGAAAGGAGCAGGATATTCTGCTCCTTTTTTATTTGAAATTATTAATTTTATCTGTTATTTGTTTTGATGCTTTTTTCATAGAGATAATTAATTTTGAAACATAGTCATCTTTAAAACTAGAACTAAACATGGGACAACTAAGAGCAGCAATAATTCGATTATTACTACTGAATATAGGAATTGCTACTGCGCAAATGGCTTCACAATGTTCTTTATTATCAAAAGCTATTTTTTTTATATTAATTTTAAAGAGTTCTTTTTTTAATTCTTCTCTAGATTCAATTGTATATTGAGTATATTTTGGTAAAATATTCGGGAGAAGAGAATTAAGTTTTTTTTCACTAAATTGACATATAAGCAGTTTACTAGCAGCACCTGCATGAAGAGGAAAGATAGCATTTTCAGGTACAGAAATTTTTTGTATATCATTACTTTCTATTTTATTGATAACTCTAATTTTATTATCTTCAAAAACACTTATTTTAAAAGTTTCTTTAAAATTTAATGAAAGATCTTCTAAAAAAGGTAAGGATATATTTTTTAATAAAGTAGTATCGTGAAATTTACTAGAAAAATATTTGAATTTTTCTCCAAGGGAATATTCTTTACCATTAAAACTTAGATAGTTTAACATTATAAGAGAGTGTAAAAGTCTATTAGTTGTAGCTTTAGAAATATTTAAATTTTTAGAAATTTCAGATTGAGTAGCATTTTCACAAAGAAATAAGTGATTAAAAATTTTATCAATTTTTTCCACAGATGGAACTAAATTGTTCATGTAAACCTCCCATAAGTTACTATTTTATCTATATAATAACTTATGGATATTAAGTTGTAAACAAATTATCTAGAAACACTAGAAATATTGTTATTAATTAAATTATAAATTTCTTCTTTTTTAGCAAGGTTAGCATCTCCTTTTATAGTATGTTTATAAACAGATGCGCCAGTGGCAAAATCAATAACTTCCTGTGCGGGTAAAGACATGAAGATACCATAGAGAGCACCAGCAGCAAAGGCATCACCACCACCAACTCTATCAACAATTTGAAAGTTATAAGATTGAGATGTGAACAATTTATTATTAGTATATAAAAATCCAGTTAAACTATTTTCGTGAACTGAGTGAACAATTCTTTCTGTTGATAAAAAATATTTTATGTTGGGATATTTTTTAGATATTATACTATAATAGCTTCTTAGATTATCTTTAAAGTTTAAAGAAGATTCTTCAAGAGATATTTTTAAAATGTACTTAGCATCAAGAATTCCTGCAAAGCAAATATCAATATAAGGTAGGTAGGTAGTTAAAACTTTAGAAGCTTCCTCAATTGTCCAAAGTTTGCTTCTATAATTAAAATCAAAACTAATTAGAATCTTTCTTTTTTTAGCTTCTGTTATAATAAATAACATAAGAGCTCTACAAGAGCTAGACAGAGCTGGTGTGATGCCAGACAAATGAAGAATTTTACAATTATCTAAAATACTATTAATATTTAATTCAGAAAAATTTAACGTAGAAAAAGAAGAGTATTTTCTGTCGTAAATAACAGAGGAACTTCTAACACTAGTTCCAACCTCAAGATAGTAAGTTCCAAGACGCTCTCCTCCTAAAATACAGTTAGTAGTACAAACATCATTACTTTTTAAATATTTAAGAAGAGATTCAGATAAGGGATTATTAGGGATTTTAGTAACAAATTCACTATTTATTCCAAAATTAGCTAAAGAAATAGCCACATTAGCTTCACTACCTCCATAATCTCCTTGAAAAGATGACGATTGAGAAAAACGCTTATTATTTTCAGTGGATAATCTCAACATAATTTCACCTAAAGTGACAATTTTAAACATTATTTATCACCTCTTTAATCTCTTTAATTTTTTTTATAAATTCAATAGCAGTATTTGTAATATCTTCACTTTTACCACTTGCTAACTTTCCACCAACTCCAACAGCAATTACACCATTTTTAAACCATTCCTGCACATTATCTAAAGAAACCCCACCTGTAGGCATTATATTTATTTGAGGAAGAGGTGCTTTAACCCCTTTTATAAAATCAGGACCGAAATTGCTTCCAGGGAAAAGTTTAATAATGTCACATCCTAATTCTAAAGAAGTGATCATTTCAGTAATTGTCATACATCCAGGCATATATGGAATTTGATATCTATTACAAAGTTTAGCAGTGTTTTCATCAAAAGCTGGAGAAACAATGTATTTAGCACCAGAAAGTATTGCTATTCTTGCAGTTTCGCTATCAAGAACTGTACCAGCTCCAATAAGTAGATTTTTATGAGAAAACTCTTTGTTTAATTCATTTATAATAAAAGAGGCATTAGGTGTTGTATAAGTGATTTCAATAGCTGTTATACCCCCCTGAATACAAGCCATAGAGATACGCTTAGCCTCATCTAAACTATTAGCTCTAATAACAGCTACAATACCAGTTTCAATTAATTTATTGATAATATTATATTTATTTAACATTAAAAATTCCCCCTTTGTTTTTATATTAATTTTAAAAAAAAAAGAAATAAAAAACAATGGTAATTTTTTTATAAAGTTTCATATATGAAATTAAACTAGCACATTTTTGTAAAATAGAGTATGATATAAAATAATACTTTTTCAAGGAGGAAAAAATGAGACAGTATGAAGATATACTTGAAGATAATTTAGAATGGGTTGGAAAAAAATTATCTTTGGATAAAGATTATTTTAAAAGACTTTCAGAGGGACAAAAGCCACCATTTTTATACATAGGATGTTCAGACAGTAGAATGCCTATAGATACTTTTACTCAAAGTGAGCCTGGGAGTTTTTTTATACATAGAAATATAGCCAATCAAATTTTTTCTAATGATATGAACTGTTTAGCTACATTAGAATATGCTGTTGATGTTTTAGAAGTAGAACACATTATAGTTTCAGGACATTATAATTGTGGGGGAATTAAAGCGGCACATGATAAATGTAGAAAATCTAACATTTTATCAAGTTGGTTAATGCCGATAAAAAAAATAGAGGTAGAACACAAAGAGGAATTAAATGAGATAGAGGATGAAGATGAAAGATTAGATAGATTAACAGAGTTAAATGTATTAGAACAATTAAAACATCTTTTTGAATTAGCAATTGTGAGAAATAAAATAGAAAGTGGGAAATATCCAAAAATTCATGGATGGATTTTAGATATAAGACATGGAGAGATTATAGAGATAGAAGTTCCAATAGAAGAGTGGAAAAGTAAGGGGATAATTCCTACAGAATATAACAAATAAAAAAAGAGATGGCCGCAGGATGGTCATCCCTTTTTTTATTTTAACTCATGGCGAATTAAGCTAACCAAGCTCCAAACATCCAAATATGTTTTTGATATAGAGCTGCAGCATCAGTTAAAAGTGCTAATGTTTCTTGATCGTCAACATCTTCAGCAATTTTAATGATAATATTAATTTCAGATAAAAGAAGTTTAAAGTCTTCATGCATACATGTAACTACTTCTTTACCATTATAAGCTTTACTTTCAATTTCATTAATAACTGTATGTTTTAAATATACTTCTAAAGAAGCGAAAGGTCTTTCATTTTTCATAAGAAGTCTTTCAGCAACAGCATCAATTTGAGTATCAACTTCTCCCATAATTCCATCAAGCATTGGGTGAATAACAAAGAATTGCTCTCCTACTAAATTCCAGTGGAAATTATGTAATTTAGTTTTAAAAACATGTAAATCTCCAACGAATTTATTCATTTGAAATATTAAATCTTTATTCATATCCATAATAAACCTCCTTATAATGAAACTGTTTTATTACTGTTTCTAAGTAACTTTTCTATCTGTTTTCATTTTACTCCTTTTTATGTTAATGTCAAATTCAGAACACACTAACTGTTCTATAACAGTTTTTTGAAAGTGAAAAAACAGTTGACATTTAAGTAATCATAGATTATAATCATGCTTATAAAAATAAAAAGATAAGGGAGGTCACATTATGTTATTTAGAGTTAATAGGATAAGGGTAAAGAAAAATAAAACTCAATATTCTATTATATTCTTATTGGCTAATGCTGATTTTCCAAATTTAAATTTATAGTGAAAACTATAAAAAGTTTCTTTTTGGATAAGAAGCTTATATATTTATATTAATTTTAGTATATAAAATTAATGAGCCCAAGAGAGTATATCTCTTGGGCTCTTTTTTATTCAAAATATAAATAAATTAAAATAAAAGGAGTGAGTAATGGATTATTTAGAAACGTTAAAAGCAATTTTTATTGATGGACACAGATATCAATATATGATACAAGGATTAGGATTTTCAGTAGGTGTAACTTTATTTTCAGCAGTGTTTGGAATTGTAGTGGGAGTACTATTAGCTTTATTGAGATTGTCAAAGTTTAAACAAATAGCTATTATCTATATAGATTTAATAAGAGGAACACCAGCAGTTGTACAACTTTTAATTTTAGCAAATATAGTTTTTGCAAGTTTTAGAGATATGCCGATTTTTTTAATTTCAGGAATAGCTTTTGGAATAAATTCAAGTGCTTATGTAGCTGAGATAATTCGTGCAGGAATAGAGGGGTTAGATAAAGGCCAGATGGAAGCAGCAAGAGCTCTTGGAATGAATTACAAGATATCTATGAAAGAGGTTATAATGCCACAAGCAATTAGAAAAATTTTACCAGCATTAGTTAGTGAGTTTATAACTTTATTAAAAGAAACTTCAATTGTTGGATTTATAGGTGGGGTAGATCTTTTAAGATCTGCAAGTATTATAACTTCTCAAACATATAGAGGAGTAGAACCATTATTAATGGTTGGATTAATATATTTAATATTAGTAGGAATATTTACAAAAATAATGAGACATGTGGAAAAGGGGTTGAAAACAGCATGATAAAGGTAAAAGATTTATATAAAAATTTTGGAGAATTAGAAGTTTTAAAAGGAATTTCAACAGAGATAAAAAAAGGGGAAGTTGTTGCTGTAATTGGTCCATCAGGGAGTGGGAAATCAACATTTTTAAGATGTTTAAACAGACTTGAAGAGTCAACATTTGGACATGTTCTAATAAATGGAGAAGATTTAACAAGTCCTGAAACAGATATAAATAAAGTGAGAGAAAAAATAGGGATGGTATTTCAGCATTTCAATCTATTTCCCCATAAAACTATTTTAGAAAACTTAACATTAGCTCCGAGAAAAATAAAAAAAATTTCAGAAGAGATTATTGATGAAAAAGCAATAGATTTATTAAAGAAAGTTGGATTAAAAGATAAAGCTTTAGCATATCCAGAACAACTATCGGGAGGACAAAAACAAAGAATAGCTATAGCGAGAGCACTCTGTATGGATCCAGATATAATATTATTTGACGAACCAACATCAGCACTTGATCCAGAAATGATAAGAGAAGTTTTAGATGTAATGAGATCTCTAGCAGATGAGGGAATGACAATGGTAGTTGTAACTCATGAAATGGGATTTGCTAGAAAAGTAGCAGATAGAGTTTTGTTTATGGATAAAGGAATAATACAAGAGGATACTACACCAGATGAATTGTTTAATGGAAATAAACAAAGTAGAGCAAAAGAATTTATAGAAAAAGTACTGAATCACTAAAATAAAGGGAGGAATAAAATGAAAAAAGTATCAAAAATAGTTATGGGGGTTTTAATATTTATATTATCAGTTTCTGCTTTTGGTAAAGGAAAAATATATGTGGGTACAAATGCAGAGTTTCCGCCATTTGAGTATTTACAAGATGGAAAAATTGTAGGGTTTGATATAGATTTAATTAATGCTATTGGGAAAGAAATAAATAAAGATATTGTTATAAAAGATATGGCTTTTGATGGTTTGATTCCAGCATTACAAATGAATAAAGTAGATATTGTTATTGCAGGAATGACAGCTTCAGAAGACAGAAAAGCAGCAGTTAATTTTTCTTCTCCGTATTATGAAGCTAATCAAGTTATCATATTAAATGAAAATAATAAAGATATTAAAGGTTTTAAAGATCTTAATGGAAAGATTGTGGGAGTTGTTTTAGGATTTACAGGAGATTTAGTTATTAGTGAGATGAAGGATGTAAATAGTAAAAAATATAATGCATCTTATGGAGCTATAATGGAACTTCAAAACAATAAAATTGATGCTGTAGTTTTAGATTCTCAAACAGCAATAAATTATGTTAAACATAATAAAGGAATAAAATTATGTGATTCAAAAGGTGATTTAGAAGAGTATGCAATAGCAATAAGTAAAAATAATCCAAAATTATTATCTGAAATTAATAAGGCTATAGAAGAGTTAAAAAAGAATGGAACATATGATAAACTAATTGAAAAATATATGTAATTAAAAAGCCGAGTAAGGGGAATCACTCGGCTTTTTAGACATTTTTATTATAAAACAAAAGTGTCTCTAGTGGGGGGATTTTAATAAGGAAATCAGTAGAAAAATCAAGTGGAATGTTAAGGGGAGCATTCCATTGATAGATGTTTGATGCTATATTTTTACTGTATATAGGGAGAAAATCCTTTAAATTAAAAGAAAAATTTAAAATATTTTTATTAGATCTATTCCACATAACCAATATGAAGTTATTTTTATCTTTAGAGTATCTAAAATAAGCAAATATATCAATATGTGGAGAGAAAAATAAAACTTCTCCTTGAATTAAAAGACTATAATCACTTCTAAAAGAAGTTATTTTTTTATACCATTTTAAAAGATCTAAATCTTCATTTCCCCAAGGGTAAGTTCGTCTGTTATCAGGATCCTTATCACCCTCTAAACCGACTTCATCACCATAATAAATAACGGGAACTCCAGGAAGAGTAAATTGAATAAGACTAAGACTTTTAAGAGTAATTTGTAATTTATCTTTATCTGTAGGAGAGGGAAGAATATCAATAACAGCAGTTTTTATTCTTTTAACATCATGACTACTTAAAAGATTAAATAAAGAAAAGTAATTTTCCTTAGGATAGTTTTCTTGTAAACTTTTCATAAACATACAAAGAGTGGAAGAATCAATTGAAAAATTTAAGAAATTTAAAAGGTACTCACGCAGTGGATAATTCATAACAGAATCTAATTGTAATCCACTAAAATATTCTTTTCTTTGATTATAGCTAAGTTTATTACTTGCATCTTCCCAAACTTCACCAATTAAAATGGATTCATCATTTAGTTCTTTACACTTATATTTTAATTTTTCAATAAAATAACTGGGAAGTTCATCAGCAACATCCAATCTCCACCCCATAATTCCTTTAGATAACCAGTGATTGGTTACACTATCCTTTCCTTCAATAATAAAATCTAAAAAATTTGGATCTAATTCATTAACAGTTGGAAGATCGTCAATTCCCCACCAAGATTCATAAGAAGTTGGAAATTTTTTAAATTTATACCAAGAGTAATATGGTGATTTTTTAGAATTGTAAGCACCAATAGAGTCATATGTATTGTTTCTATTAAAGTAGATACTATCCTTTCCAGTATGATTAAAAACTCCATCTAAAATAATATTTATATTTTCATTTTTACAATTTTTAATTAGATGATTAAAATCATTGTTACTTCCTAATATTGGATCAATATTAAGATAATCACCAGTATCATATCGATGATTACTTGTTGCTTTAAAAATAGGATTTAGATAGATTAAATTAATATTTATAGATTTTAAATATGGAATTTTTTTTGAAATTCCATTTAAAGTTCCTCCAAAAAAATCCCAGCGTAGAATATTTTGATTTTCTCCGCGAATATATAAGGGTATATCATCCCAATGACCATAAATAAAAGAGTTTTTTTTAGGATTTTTTATACAATTGTTATAATTATCATTAAAAAATCTGTCAGGAAAAATTTGATAGGCAATGGAGTTTTTAAACCAACTTGGAGTAAAAGAATCCTTATAATATGTAGTTATTTGAAATAATTTAGGATTATTAAAATAGATGTCTCCTATCCCACCGAGATTAAGATTATTATTGCCGTAAAAAAATTTGTTTTTACCATTTATTTCAAAATAATAAAATAGTAATTTTGGAAACTTTGGAGTGTTAAATTTAACACTCCAAATTTCATAATTCTTTGAAAGATCTGATCTTTTTAATGGTATTATTTTAATTTTTGAATTATTAATATTATTTTTATTATCTTTAATAAGAAAAAGATTAACACCTTTACATAGAACAGATTTATGAATATGTATAGTTAGTGTGATCTGTTCATTACAAGGAACAGCACCAAATGGATTTTTAAATTCTAAGTTTTGAGAGTCAAATAACACAAGATTATTTGAAGGAGAATATGAGATTTTCTTCATAATATTCTCTTAACACTCAGTTTTAGTTTCGCAAATATGCCAAATATCTTTTGCATATTCTCGAATACTATTATCTGATGAGAATTTTCCTGAATGAGCAATGTTTATAAGGGCCATTTGAAGCCATTTTTTCTTGTTTTCATAAAGAGAATTAATTTTTTCTTGTGCTTCAACATAAGCTGGGAAATCTTTAAAAACAAAATAATTATCTTTTTCATTGTACAGATGATCTAAAATTTCTTTGAATTCATCTACATTATTAGAGAAAGTGCCATTATGTAATTGTTCTAAAATTTCTTTTAATTCAGGAAAGTTATTAAGAGATTCTTCATAGTTATAATTATTCTTTGAGTAGTACTCAATAACTTCTTCTGATGTTAATCCAAAAATAATAATATTATCTTTTCCAACTTCTTCAGCTATTTCAATATTAGCTCCATCAAGAGTTGCCAGAGTAATAGCTCCATTCATCATAAATTTCATATTTCCAGTACCAGAAGCTTCTTTCGAAGCTGTAGATATTTGCTCACTAACATCTCCCGCAGGAATGATTAGTTCAGCAATACTTACATTGTAATTTTCTAAAAAAACAACTTTTATTTTATTCTGAATAGAATCATCGTTATTAATAACATGGGCAACAGAATTAATTAATTTTATAATATTTTTAGCTAAATAGTATCCAGGAGCAGCTTTTGCTCCAAAGAAAAATGTTCTTGGTACTATATCAAGTTCAGGATTCTTTTTTAATCTGTTATAAAGATATATTATATGAAAAATATTTAATAATTGTCTTTTGTAAGCATGTAATCTTTTTATTTGGACATCGAAAATAGAATATGGATTTAATTCAATATTTTGATGTTTTTTTACATACTCAATAACTCTTTTTTTATTTAAAAGTTTAATAGTATCTATTTCATTTAAAGTATTATCATCATTAACATATTTTAAAAGATCAATAAATCGACTAGTACAAGATAAGCAATCTGCTCCAATTTTTTCTTTAATTAGTTTAGTTAAAGCTGGATTTGCATTTTTTAACCATCTTCTATGAGTTATTCCATTTGTTTTGTTATTAAACTTATTAGGAAACATAAGATAGAAATCGTGAAGTTCTTTTTTCTTTAAAATTTCAGTATGTAGTTTAGCAACACCATTAATAGAATGAGAACCCACAATAGCAAGATTAGCCATTCTAACTTCTCCGTTATGAATAATTCTCATAATATTAATTTTATTAGGATTATCAGGGTATCTCTTTTTAATTTCTTCAATAAATCGATTATCAATTTCTTGAATGATCATAAGGATTCTAGGCAAAGTTTTTTTAAACATATCATATGGCCATTTTTCAAGTGCTTCAGCTAAAATTGTATGGTTAGTATATGCTAATGTTTTAGTAGTTATATTCCAAGCTAAATCCCACTCTATTTTTAAGTCATCTAATAAAATTCTCATAAGTTCTCCAACAGCAACAGCAGGATGAGTATCATTTATATGTATAGCTACAAAATCTGCTAATTTGCAAATAGGTTCATTGAGTTTTTTATAAGATCGAATAATACTTTGAATACCTGCACTTACAAAAAAGTATTCTTGTTTCAGCCTAAGAAGTTTACCTTCATAACTAGAATCATCAGGGTATAAAACTTGAGATATAGCTTCAACATCAAATTTTTTATCAAGATGTTTTTGATATTCACCTTTTTTTAATTCGTATAATTGAAAATCCTCTTGAGGAAGTTCAGCACTAAAAAGTCTAAGAGTGTTAACTTGATTATTTTCTGAACCAACTAAAGGAATATCATATGGAACAGCTAGTATTTTCTCATCATTAACATATTCTGGTTTTAATCCAGTTGGAGTTTCTCTTAAAATAACATTTCCACCAAATCTAACTAGAACACTTTTTTCAGGTTTTTTAATTTCCCAAATAAAATCTTTTTCTAGCCATGTATTTAAAATCTCTTTTTGATAACCATCGTCAATAACTTGTTTAAATAAACCGTGTTTGTAACGAATTCCACAACCATGACCAGGCAGAGAAAGAGTAGCTAAAGAATCCATAAAACAAGCGGCAAGTCTTCCTAGGCCACCATTACCAAGAGCAGCATCGTCTTCAAGCTCTAATAGTGAATCTAAATCAATATTTAATTCTTTTAAAGAGTTTTTAGCAACATCTCTTAAACCAAGATTTAAAAGATATGTATTTAATAATTTTCCAATAAGAAATTCCATAGAGAAATAATAAACTTGTTTTGCTTTTTTTTGACTATAAGTATGGTTAGTAGCAGCCCATGATTCACTTATATAGTCTTTAATAAGTTTTCCAAGAGCAAAATATTTTTGAGTTAAAGATGCTTCTTCTGCAGTTACTGCAAAAGTAAAAGTGAGTCTTTTTAAATAATCTTCTTTAAATTTTCTTTTACTAATATTCACAATGACCTCCTAAATTAAAGATGAATAAAGAGACTTGTATTTTTTTGCTGATTCATTCCAATTGCAGTTAAATCTCATACAAGATTTTATTAAAATATTCCATGATTTTTTATCAGTGTAATATAGATTATATGCATTTTCAATAGAACTAAGCATGTCATGTGCATTATAACTATGGAAAGTAAAGCCATTTCCTTTTTTAGTAGTTTTATCAAAGGGGAAAACAGTATCTTTAAGGCCTCCTACACTTCTTACTAAAGGAACAGTACCATAACGCATAGCTATTAATTGACCTATACCACAAGGTTCAAAAAGTGATGGCATTAAAAAAAGATCACATCCAGCATAAATTTCTTTAGCTAGAGAACTACTAAAGGTAATATTAGCAGAAAGTTTATCTGGATAAATTTGAGAGTAATAGGAAAAAAGATCTTCATATTGTAAGTCTCCACTTCCAAGTATAATGAATTGAATATTTAAATTTAATATTTCATCAAGAACTCTTTTTATTAAATCAAGTCCTTTTTGGCTAACTAATCGAGAAACTAAACCAATAACAAAGACATTTTCATTAATAGGAAGGTTTAATTTCTTTTGTAATGAAGTTTTGTTTTTAACCTTTTCTAAATAGTTTGTAATTCCATATGTATTAGAAATGTAAGAGTCATTTCTTGGGTTATATAAAGAATAATCTATCCCATTTATAATCCCAAATATTTTATCTTTTAAATGATAAATTAATCCATCTAGATTTTCTCCAAAAAAAGGATACATAATTTCTTTAGCATAAGAATCACTTACTGTAGTAATAATATCTGAATAGTTTAATCCTCCTTTCATAAATGAAATGTTATCATAAAATTTTAGTTTATCTTCTGAAAAATAGCTGTTATTTAAACCTAAAAGATCTTGTAAAACAGTTGGATTAAAAACTCCTTGATATTTTAAGTTATGTATAGTAAAAATTGTTTTAATATTTTTATATAAATTTAAATGAGAATAAAACTCTTTTAGGAGAACAGGAATTATAGCAGTATGCCAATCATTACAGTGTAAAATATTAGGTTTGAAATTTGGGATATATTTTATTGATTCCAATGTTGCTCTAGAAAAAAAAGAAAATATTTCACCGTCGTCATAGTTTCCGTAAGGAATATGTCTTTTAAAATAATACTCATTATCAATAAAATAAAAATCTATATTATTATATTTAAGATAAAATAAAGATGCTTTTTGATCTCTCCAACCAACAGGGACAGAAAAAGAACTAACAAATTTCATCTCTTTTTTAAATTTATTTTTTATAGTTCCATGATTAGGAAGAATGACTTTTATATTTACACCTATTTTTTTTAATGCTTTAGGTAAAGCATAGGATACATCTCCTAATCCACCAACTTTTATAAAAGGATCAGATTCTGATGTAATAAAAAGTATGTTAATAGCAGACATAAAATAACCTCCTATAAAGAAAATTTCTTTTGTATAACAATGGGATAAAAAGGATTTCCTTCTATTTCAGTTCCATTTTCTACACTAACATTTTTATCAATAATTAAATTCTTTAGTTTTGCACCTGATTTAATAGTACAATTTTGTAAAATAATAGAATTTTCAACATGAGCATCTTCTTCAATAGTGACATATCTTCCAAGAACACTATTAATAACAGTTCCTTTAATAGAGCATTCATTTGATATAATAGAATTTTTAACATGTGATTTATTATAGTAATGGGTAGGAATCGAATCTTTTATTTTACTATAAATTGGTCGATATTCATTGAAAAAGATTTCTTGAAGAATAGAGCTATTAATCATTTCTAAATTTATTTTGAAATAATTTCCTAAAGAATTCAAACAAGAAAGATAGGTCTTATGCTCAAAACCTTTAATTTTTAAGTTGTATTTGCTTTTATAAATAATCTCTTTCAGTGGTAAGGTACAATTTTCATGTGGTTGAATAAGAGAAAGAAGTAAATCTTTTTTTAAAATAAAAATTTCTAAAGAGATATTTTGATCTTTTTTTTGATTGAAATTACACTGTACTTTTGTTAGAGTATTTAGCTCGTTAAACTCTAAAAGATCACAATTAATAAAATTAGAAGTATCATTTGTTTTTTTATAAATGACAGTTATATCACTTTTAGAAGACTCATGAAAGGTAGTTGCAGCTTTTAAATCAATATTTGCAAGCATATAAGTTGGTGAAATAATAACAGTTTCCCCATGTTGTCTATATAAAAAATCAATATTTTCATTTAAGAGTTGGGTATCACAAAGAGCATCACTACTATTGATAAAAAGTCCTCCATTTTTTCTATTTAATCCCCAAGATTTTCCCATTTCAACATGATTTCTAAGAGAGCGACAATTCTTTTCAGCTAAAATACTTATATTCTTAATTCCAGAATTAATAAAATTAGATAAAGGAAAATCAATAGCTTTATATTTTCCAGCAATAGAAACTGTAGATAACCCTCTATGAGAAGTTAAATTTTTAAGAAGATCTCTATTTTCAAAGGCAGTTATAATTCCAATATGATTATTAAGCATTAATTATCCTCCTCTTTTATAAGTAAAATTTCATTGGAACTTTTAATAATTTTTGATTTTTTAATAATAGTTTTTTCACCCACAATAATTCTATCAATTTGGGCATCTTTTTCTATAATAGATTTATCCAAGAGAACTGAATTTTTAACACTTGCACCCTCTTCAACAATGACACCAGAAAATAAAACTGAATTAATAACCTCTCCCCGAATAATGCATCCTTCTGAAATTATAGAATTTTTAATATTGGCATTTCCTTCAATAATATGACCAGGTTTGTTTGTTGGTTGAGAATATATTCTCCAATTTTTATCAAATAAATTCATCTGGTTTTTATTGTTTAGAAGATCCATATTTGCAGACCAGAGACTATCAATAGTTCCGACATCTTTCCAATATCCAGAAAATTTATATGTCATTAATTTATATTTTTCTTTAATCATTTTTGGAATAATATTTTTTCCAAAATCTTTAGATGAAGTAGAATCTAAATTATCTTCTTTAAGAACTTTTTTTAAAGTGCTCCAATTAAAAATATAGATTCCCATGCTAGCCAAAGTATTTTTAGGATTATTTGGTTTTTCTTCAAACTCAAATATTTCTCCAGAAGAAAGAGTGTTCATTATTCCAAAACGAGATGCTTCTGAAATATCAACATCAATAACGGCAACAGTTCCTTGAGCCTCTGTATTAATATGATGTTGCAACATTTTATTGTAATCCATCTTATAAATATGATCTCCAGATAAAATTAAAACATATTCAGGACTATACATATTTAAAAATTCAAAGTTTTGAAAGATTGCATCAGCAGTTCCTTTATACCAACAAGTTTCATTTTCTGTAGCATATGGAGGAAGAATACTAACACCACCATCATCAATATCAAGATCCCATGAACTACCAATACCTATATATCTATTTAAAATAAAAGGTTTATATTGCACAACAACACCAACAGTATCAATACCAGAATTAATACAATTAGATAAGGGGAAGTCAATAATTCTATATTTTCCACCAAAAGGAACTGCAGGTTTAGCTACATGTTTAGTTAATAACTTAAGACGACTACCTTGGCCACCGGCAAGAATCATAGCGATCATTTTTTTGTTCATTTTACTCCTCCTTTAAGAAAATAGGTTTGAAAAAAATTGTAGATAGAGGTGCAACGTTTATTGAAATTGAAAATGGTTGATTATCAATTTCTTTATTTAAAGGAAGAATAATCTCATTGTTTAAGCAATTATTCCCACCATAAATATCTTTATCACTATTGAAAACTTCAATATATTTAGTCATTCTAGGAATTCCAATGCAATGGTTAACATATTGATTAGTAGTAAAGTTACAAACAATAATTAAAAAATTGTTTTTATGTTCTCCTTTTCTAATGAAAGTTATAACTTTATTTTTGTGAGCTTGATGATTGATCCATTGGAATCCCTCTGATGAAAAATCATTTTCCCATAGAGCTGATTCGTTTTTATAAAATAAATTAAGGTGAGATAAATATGTTTTGATAGAGTCATGTTGAGGAAATTTTAAAAGTTTCCATTCTAACTCTTCATAAAATCTCCACTCAACAAATTGTCCAATTTCTCCCCCCATAAAAATCAATTTTTTTCCAGGATGAGCAAACATAAAACCATAAAACATTCTTAATGAATCAAATTTTTCAATATATGTTCCGTACATTTTATCTAAGAGAGATTTTTTTTCGTGAACAACTTCATCATGAGATAAAGGAAGTATAAAATTTTCGTTAAATGAATACATAAGTGAAAAAGTTAATAAATTAGATGAGTTTACTTTGTCTTTAGGACTTAGAGACATATATTTTAAAATGTCATTCATCCAACCCATATTCCATTTGAAATTAAAACCGAGCCCTCCCATATAAGTTGGTTTTGTAACAGATGGCCAAGAAGTAGCTTCTTCAGCAATAATTAAAGGGGTGGAATATCGTTTGAAAATAGCTTCGTTCATTTCTTTTAAAAAATTAATAGCATCTAGATTAGTATCACTTCCTAATTCATTTGTTAGTCCTGTTTTTTCTTTTTCATATTCTAAATATATTAAATTAGAAACAGCATCAACTCGAACACCATCTATATGAAAAGTTTCAAATAAAAAAATTAGATTTGAAATTAAAAAGTTCTTAACAAAATTATTTTTTAGATTAAAATTTGCAGTTCCCCAAAGAGGATTTTCTTTTAAAGTATTATTTGTATATTCAAATAATGGTTTTCCATCAAAATGATAAAGGCCATGAGAATCTTTACAAAAATGTCCAGGGACCCAATCTAAAATAACGCCTATTTCTGCTAAATGTAATTCATTAATGAGATATTTAAAATCTTGAGGAGAACCATAGCGGCTTGTAATTGAAAAATAACTAACTCCTTGATAGCCCCAAGAATCATCAAGAGGATGTTCAGTCAATGGCAAAAATTCAACATGAGTAAAATTTAATTCTAATAAATATGGAATTAAAAATTTTGCAATCTCTCTATAGTTTAAAAAACAAGTATCATTTTTTTTCCAAGATCCTAGATGTATTTCATAAATGGATATTGGAGATTTATAGATGTTTCTAAGCTCTCTTTTTTTTATCCATTTGTCATCGCTCCATAAAAAATCATTGAAAATATCATAAACAATTGATGAGGTATGCGGTCTTATTTGTGAAAAAAATGCAAAAGGATCACTTTTTATAATCAATTGATTTTCTTTTGTTAAAATTTTATATTTGTATATTTCTCCTTGTAAGATATTAGGAATAAAAAGAGACCAGATTCCTTGAGCAGAAATCCGGGTCATTGGATTTTTATCAAAATTCCAGTGGTTAAAATTCCCTACAACTGATACTTTTTTAGCATTTGGAGCAAATACGGTAAATTGAGTTCCCACAATTTCTTTTTTTATTTTTATATGTGCTCCAAAAATAGTATGAAGATTATAATTTGAAATGTTTAAGTTAAGATTTTCCATAAAAAAAGGCCCCCTTCTTTTTTTATTTTTAGTTAAAAAGATAATACAAACTTTTCAATAATAATCCTTTTCTACCTAAATATTTATTTATTTATTTTTAATTATCCAAAGTGTTATATAACGGTTATTGAAATAAATGTTTGCATTTTGGAGTAAATATTATATAATCAGAACATAAAGAAAGTGAAAAATATTTCGAAAAAATAAATTTTAATTAAATGTAGGAGGAATAAAAATGAACAACGAAAAGAAAAATGGTTTTGGAACTGTAGCTATTCATGGTGGAAGTGAAAAAAATCCTTTTGGAACTTTATGCACACCGATTTATCAAACTTCAACATTTGTTTTTGATTCAGCGGAGCAAGGAGGAAGAAGATTTGCTCTAGAAGAAGATGGATTTATTTATTCAAGATTAGCAAATCCTACAACTATGGTAGTAGAGAAAAAAATAGCTCTATTAGAAGAGGGAGAAGCAGGATTAGCAACAGCATCAGGAATGGGAGCAATCTCTTCAACTATGTGGACATTACTAAAAGCAGGAGATCATATAATTTCTGATACAACTTTATATGGATGTACATTTGCATTACTTAGTCATGGTCTTACAAAGTTTGGAATTGAAATAGATTTTGTAGATACATCAAATATTGAAGCTGTAAAAGCTGCAATGAAACCAAATACAAGAATTGTTTACTTAGAAACACCAGCAAACCCTAACCTAAAAATAGTAGATATTAAAAAGGTTGCAGAGGTAGCTCATACAAATCCAAATACTGTAGTAGTAGTAGATAATACATTTGCGACACCTTATTGTCAAAAGCCATTAACACTTGGAGCTGACATAGTTGTTCATTCAGCAACTAAATACTTAAATGGACATGGAGATGTAATTGCAGGTTTTGTAGTAGGACCAATGGATATAATAACTCAAATTAGATTAGTTGGAGTTAAAGATATGACAGGTTCTGTATTGAGTCCAATGGATGCATATTTAATAATAAGAGGAATGAAAACATTAGAAATTAGAATGGAAAGACACTGTGCAAATGCTAAAAAAGTAGCAGAATTCTTAAATGCACATGACAAAATAGAAACTGTATATTATCCAGGACTTGCAACTCACCCAGGACATGATATAGCTAAGAAGCAAATGAAAGCTTTTGGAGGAATCTTCGCTTTTGAACTAAAAGGTGGAATGGAATCTGGAAAAACTTTACTAAATAACTTAGAATTATGTTCTTTAGCAGTATCATTAGGAGATACAGAAACATTAATTCAACACCCAGCATCAATGACTCACTCACCATACTCAAGAGAAGAGAGATTAAAAGCAGGAATAACAGATGGATTAGTAAGAATTTCTGTAGGACTAGAGGATGCAGAAGATATAATTGATGACCTAAGAAAAGGGTTAGAATTAGCATAACACTTAATATCCAAAAGACTGCCTTTATAAGCAGTCTTTTTTTTATAAAAATTACTCAGGAGGAAATATGAACAAAAGTAAGGCAAGTTTTAAAGGACTTATACCATTTGTTATTTTTATTTTAGTTTATCTAGGAACAGGAGTATTTTTTCAATTAAAAGGAGTTGAAATGGCCTTTTATCAATTACCGTCACCAGTAGCAATTGCTTGTGGAATTGTTGCAGCCTTTGTTCTTTTTAAAGAGAGCATAGATGAAAAATTTGATACTTTTATAAAGGGATGTGGAAATTCAGATATTATTATTATGTGCGTTATTTATTTACTTGCAGGAGCTTTTGCTGGAGTTTCAAAGGCAATGGGGGGAGTAGAATCAACAGCAAACCTAGGTCTTACATATATTCCAGTTGAATATATAACAGCAGGAATATTTTTAATAACAAGTTTTATATCAACAGCAACAGGAACATCAGTTGGAGCAATTGTAGCAATCGCTCCAATAGCAATAGAGTTGTCAGATAAGGCTCATATTCCATTGCCAATTTTACTTGCAGCAGTAATGGGTGGAGCAATGTTTGGTGATGATTTATCAATGATTTCAGATACAACAATTTCAGCAACAAGAACACAAGGTTGTATGATGAAGGATAAGTTTTTAGCTAATGTTGGAATAGCTTTACCAGCAGCTATTATTACATTTATCTTATTTTTGGTTTTCGGAAAACCTTTAGATATTATTCAAGCTCAAAGTTATGATTATAATTTAATAAAAGTTTTTCCATATTTGTTTGTATTAGTTTTATCACTTGCTGGAATAAATGTTTTTGTTGTATTAACTGGAGGAATATTAATATCTGGAGCAATAGGAATTTATTATGGAGCATTTAATGTTATTGGATTTACAAAAGAGATATATATGGGATTTACAAATATGAATGAAATTTTCTTGTTATCTTTATTAACTGGTGGACTTGCAGCTCTTGTAACAAAGGCTGGTGGAATAGATTGGATACTTGGGAAGGTTGACAAGTTAATAAAAGGGAAGAAAAGTGCACAATTTGGAATTGGAATGCTAGTTGCATTAACAGATTTAGCTGTAGCAAATAATACAGTTGCAATTATTATAAATGGTCCAATCGCTAAAAAAATATCTCAAGAACATGGTATTGATAAAAGAAGAGTATCTGGTCTTTTAGGGATATTTTCGTGTATAGCACAAGGAATAATACCTTACGGAGCTCAAATGTTAATATTAATTGGATTTACAAGAGGGAAAGCCACTCCATTCGAAGTTATTCCTTTATTGTGGTATCAACAACTTTTATTAATATTTACAATTATTTCAATATTTATTCCATATTATAAAAAGTTTTTATCAGTACCTAAAATTAATCCTTACACACCGATAAATGATGGAGCTATTGATGCATAAGTGATAAAAATATTATTACTTTAATAAAAATATTATTGACTTTTACAATTCATAGGAGTATATATATATATTGTCAACAAAGGAGGCGATAGTGTTTGGAAAAAGATATAAAAATATTAGAAGAATACAAAAAAATAGCCAAATTTATGTCGTGTTGCTATGGAGAGAATGTTGAAGTGATACTTCATGACCTCATAGATATAAATGAATCTGGAGTTGAAATATATAATGGTCATATAAGTGGAAGAAAAAAAGGTGCTCCTATAAGTGAACTCGGGATGAAAATTCTGAAAGAAAAAATATATGAAAAACAGGATTTTATAAGTAATTCTAAAGGACTTGTTGGAGGGAAAGTATTAAGATCTTCTACATATTTTATAAAAAATGAGATTGGAAAAATAATAGGGTTAATTTGTGTAAATATAAATATTACAAAATATTTAGAATTAGCTCATGAAATAGAAAAATTTGTGAATTTTGATCTCAAGACTAAAGGAGATGAGTCTTTAGAAATAAAAGCAGATTTTCCACATTCGGTGAAATCAATGATAAATACTGCTTTAATAGAATTATTAAAGGGAAAAGAATCGTGGAAAGATATGAAAATGGATGAAAAATTAAATATAATAAAAAAACTTCAAAAGAAAGGTATATTTGATTTAAGAGGTGGAGTTTTAGAAGTTTCAGAGGCTCTGAATATTTCAGAGCCTACAATATATCGTTACTTAACTAAAATAGATTAAGATAAAGGATGGTAAAAAATGAATAATATGATTGAAATCAGATGGCACGGAAGAGGTGGACAAGGAGCAAAAACAGCTTCTCTTTTATTGGCAGACGTTGCATTTAGTAGTGGAATGTATGTTCAAGGATTTCCAGAGTATGGACCTGAAAGAATGGGAGCACCAATAACAGCATATAATAGAATCGGAGATGAACCAGTAAGAGTTCACTCAAATATTTATGAACCAAACTTTGTAGTTGTAGTAGATGAGACTCTAATAAAAAATATTGAAGTTGAAAAAGGATTAAAAGAGGGTGGAGCAATTATAATAAACTCTGAAAGAACTCCTGAAGAACTTAGAAAAGAATTAAGAGGGTATACAGGAAGAGTATATACTTGTAATGCTAGAAAGATATCTGAAGAGTGTTTAGGAAAATATTTTCCAAATACACCAATGTTAGGAGCAGTTGTTAAAGTAAGTGGAATTATTCCAGAAGAAGAGTTTATAAAAAATATGGAAGAATCTTTTAAACATAAATTTGCTAGCAAACCACAAGTTTTAGAAGGAAATATGTGTGCATTAAAACGTTCTATGGATGAGGTGAATGGATAATGAGAAATAAAGATGGAAGAATAATTGATGAAACAATAACTTGGCAAGAGATAACACCAGGTGGAATAGTATATGAATCAGGAAGTGCTGAAAAATTTAAAACTGGAGATTGGAGAACAATGAAGGTAACTTTTATTGAAGATGCCTGCAAACAATGTATGCTTTGTATTCCTGTTTGTCCAGATTCTGCTATTCCAGTAAAAGATGGAAAAAGACTTGATTTTGATCAAGATCACTGTAAAGGTTGTGGTGTTTGTTACGCAGTTTGTCCATTTAATGCTATAGAGTTTACAAAAGAGTAAAAGGAGAGAGAGATGAGTATAAGAGAAAGAATGTCAGGAAACGAAGCTGTGGCAACAGCTATGAGACAAATAAATCCAGATGTAATGCCAGCATTTCCAATAACACCATCAACTGAAGTTCCACAATACTTTTCTAAATATGTATCAGATGGAAAAGTTACAACAGAATTTATTCCAGTTGAATCTGAGCATAGTGCAATGTCAGCGTGTATTGGATCTCAAGCAGCAGGTGCTAGAACAGTAACAGCAACATCGTCATGTGGACTAGCTTTAATGTGGGAGATGCTTTATGTAGCTTCTTCTATGAGATTACCAATAACAATGGCTTTAGTAAATAGAGCTTTAACAGGTCCAATAAATATAAATGCAGATCATAGTGATTCTATGGGTGCTAGAGATACTGGTTGGATTCAAATATATAGTGAAACAAATCAAGAAGCCTATGACAACTATATTCAAGCTATGAGAATAGCTGAACATAAAGACGTACAACTTCCAACTATGGTTTGCCAAGATGGATTTATAACATCACATGCTGTTGAAAATATTGAACTTTTAGAAACTGAAGAAGTAAAAGCATTTGTTGGAGAATATCATCCAGAAGATTATTTATTAAATGTTGAAAGACAAATAGCTCATGGACCATATGATACTGCAAATTTCTATATGGAGCATAAAGTTCAACAAGCTCATGCAATGATAAATGCTAGAAAAGTAATATTAGATGTAGCTAAAGAATTTGAAGCATTATCTGGAAGAAAATATAGTTTCTTCGAAGAGTATAAAATGGAAGATGCTGATGTTGCAATTGTTTTAATTAACTCAACAGCAGGAACAGCAAAACAAGCTATAGATGAAATGAGAGCAGAAGGAAAAAGAGTAGGCCTTATTAAAATAAGAGTATTCAGACCATTCCCATTTGATGAAATTAAACACGCTTTAACAGGAATTAAAGTTGTTGGAGTAATGGATAAATGCGAAGGATTCTCAGGAGCGGGTGGACCACTTTTTGCAGAGATAAGATCAGCACTTTATGATTCTCATGAAAGACCAGAAATGATTAACTTTGTTTATGGTTTAGGTGGAAGAGATGTTACAGTTGATACAATTAAAGGTGTATTTAATGAATTATTACATGAAGCTCATTCAAGAGAGTTAATGGATCAAATAGAAATAGCTTATAATCCAGAGTTACTACTTCCAGAGGGAGCAGACTTTGAAATCGGTAGAGTATACAGACATTTAGGAGTAAGAGGTTAGGGAGGAAGAAATGGCTTATAATTTTAAAGAAGAGATGAACAAACCAGATAGACTTACTGGTGGACATAGATTATGTGCTGGTTGTGGAGCAGGAGTAGCAGCTAGAGCAGTATTAAGAGCTTTAAAAAAAGAAGATCATGCAGTAATAGCTAATGCTACAGGATGTTTAGAAGTTTCAACTTTTATGTATCCATATACAGCATGGAAAGATTCATTTATCCACTCAGCTTTTGAAAATGCAGGAGCTACATTAAGTGGAGTAGAAGGAGCGTATAACGCTTTAAGAAAAAGAGGAAAAGTTAATGACACATATAAATTCATAGCTTTTGGTGGAGATGGAGGAACTTATGATATAGGTTTCCAATCATTGTCAGGTGCTATGGAAAGAGGGCATGACATGGTTTATGTATGCTATGATAATGGAGCATATATGAATACAGGTATTCAAAGATCATCAGCAACACCAAAATATGCAGATACAACAACAACACCAGTAGGAATAGATTGTACAGGAAAACCTCAAGGAAGAAAAGAGTTAGCTGATATAATGGCAGCTCATAATATCCCATATGTTGCACAAACAACATTTATGGGAAACTTTAAAGATATGCATGAAAAATCTGAAAAAGCAATATATACAAAAGGAGCAGCATTTTTAAATGTGTTAGCACCTTGTCCAAGAGGATGGAGATATTCAACAGAAAAATTAATGGAAGTTTGTAAGTTAGCAGTTGAAACTTGCTATTGGCCATTATTTGAAGTAATAGATGGAGAATGGAAATTATCTTATAAGCCTAAGAAAAAATTACCAATTGAAGAATTTTTAAAAATTCAAGGAAGATTTTCTCATTTATTTAAACCAGAAAATAAACACTTAATAGAACAAATCCAAGAAGATGTAGATAGAAGATGGAATGCTTTATTAAAAAGATGTGGAGAAATTTAGGTAATTTGTGTTTTAAATTGATAGAAATGTGTTTAAAACGGTGCAAAATGTGAGGAAGTGTTTAATTATATTTTAAAATAAAGTATAATATAAAAATAAGAATTGCATAAAGTTGCCCCGAGGTCTAAGCATATAGACTTTGATGACTCTTCGAAAGAAGGGTCATTTTTATATTTACTAAATACAAATAATATTGTATATTTCAGTTGTATAAAAAGGGGGAAAAATGATTAATTTTAAAAAAATTATGTTTTTAATAATAGGAGTGTTTATACTTTTCCATTTTACATTTATGTATTTAGCAAGGGATGTTCAAGAGTATATGTTTGTTTCTACAAATTTATCAAAAGTTGATCCGTTTAATGAAAAATCAAAAAGTTTAGAGCTATTTAATATGGAAAAAAATAAAGTTAAAGGTATAAATTATATAAATGGAAATATGTATCCTAATTTAAAAAAAGGAAGTTATTACTTAAAAGTTAAGTTGGGAAAAGGGGAAGAAACTTTTCTAATAAAAAAAGATCAAAAATATTTTAATGAGAAAATAAAAGTGAAAAATATAATGGGAATTAATAAAAAAATAATCTTCATTAACATTTTTACAGGTATAATTTTCTTATATAATGGATTTATTTTTTATTTCTATAGAGATATATTTAATAAAAATAAAGAGTTGTTATTTCCATTACTATTATTATTATCTAAAATAATTTTTACAAATTCAGCAACATTTACTGAGAGATATATGATGGAGATAAATTTGACATTTTCAATACTTTTGAATTTTTATTTGATATTTTATGTGTTGAATATTGTAAAAATAAATAGAAGTAAAAAATTCAAAAAAATAATATATACATTAGTTGCAATTTATATATTAAATAGTATTATTTTCTTTAGTATTTCTTGTTCAAATAATATATTTATATATTTTTATGAAAAGACAACTTTTTATAAGAGTATATTTTTAGTTTTATATAAATGGATAGATGGACCAGTATTAATACTTTCAATTTTATTAATACAATCATTAAATGAAAAAGTGAAAAAAAATTTAAAAAAAATAAAGAAGAGAAAACAAATTGTAATTTTAAGTTTATTGATTTTTTCTTTAATAATTCAAAACTATGCATATAATCATCAAGTTTATTTTTATTTGAATTTATTTGAAGAGATGTTTTTATTCTGGTTTATAATATTAACCGAAGTAGAAAATTCAAAAAATATTCAAAATATCTTTTTAAGAGTATCATTATTGTTGATTTTTTCATTTGTATTTTTATTATATACAAAAGATATATTATCTATTTTGATATTTTGGGGAATTTTTATAATTATGAATATATATACCTATTTATTTGAAGGAATTTTGTCTATTGAAAAAAAATCATTTGAAAGTTTAATTAATAGATTTTATTTAATTGAAACAAAGGAAGATTTTGAAGAGCAACTGTCAAAAGAAATTGAAAAAAATATAGATGTCAAAAGATTGAAAGTAAAATTATTAATAAAAAAAGATGAATATAAAACCTTAATAAAAGAAAAAATATATTTAGAAGATAAAATAATTATAAAAAAAGATGATATATTAGGGGATTATTCTGGCGGAATTAGATTGTCATATAATAAAAATAGATTTTTAGGATTGATTTTAATTAAAAATAATAGAGATAGTCTTATATATGAAGAGGAGAAATATTTATTAGAATTAGCAAAAACAATATCTGTAATAGCTAGTAAAATTAGAATGAATTATCTTCAAAAGGAGTTGGATAAGTGTATAAAATAGGGATAAATATAGATTCCAATTTGAAAGAGATACTTGAAGAGCTTATGGATATAGAGTGTTATAAAATAAATGAATGTAATGAAGATGAATTAAAAAATTTAGATATATTTTTAATTGATATTCAAAGGGAAAAGGATGATGAAAGGATAGAGAAATTTAAAATAAATGCTTTTATAACTATTGCTTTAATCTCAAAAGAGATTGATCTTAAAAGAGTAAGAAAATTATTTAAAAATAAAATAGTTTATGATTGTATTTATAAAAATGATTATTTTGAAATAGAAAATATCATAAATGAAGTTATGGAAAAACCTAAAAAAAGGTATGAACTTATATTAAATGATCCATTTTATAAAGCAATTGTTGATTCAAGAGATATTATTTATATTAATTATTGTAGGATAAGTAGAAAGACAGAAATCGTTGACAAAATAGGGAAAATATATACTATAAAAAAATCTTTTTCTGATGTTGAAGAGAGTTTAAATTCTTTAGAATTTCTATTTCGTTTAGATAGAGGAACAATAATAAATAAAAATTTAGTAAAAGAATTAGATTATAAAGGGGAAATAATTACTTTTAATGGAGGGAAAAAACTTTCTATAAGTAGAAGTAAATTAAAAATTTTAGAAGAAAATATAAATTTATTTAAAAATAGAATAGAGTTATAAAAGGAAAGAAGCTAGAAATAATGTATTATCATAATAATCAAATCAAAATTGGAGGAGATATTTATGATGAAAAAATTCTGGCTTTTTTTTGTTTTATTTTTAGGTTTATTTAGTGGAGCATTGGCAAAGCCTTTGATAATAGGAATGGAACTAGCATATCCTCCTTTTGAGATGTCTGATAAAAATGGAGTTCCAACTGGAATAAGTGTTGATTTAGCCAAAGAATTAGGTAAAAGCTTAGGAAGAGAGATAATTATAGAAGATATGTCCTATGGAGGTTTAATACCATCTTTAAAAACAAAGAAAATAGATATTATCTTATCATCAATGTCAATAACAGAAAGTAGAAAAAAATCAGTTTCCTTTTCAGTACCTTACGCATCATCTCATTTAGCAATATTAGCAGGAATTAGTTCAGGAATAGAAAGTTCAGAGGATTTAAATAGTAATAAGAAAAAATTAGCAGTGAAAAAAGGGACAAGCGGTCATACAGTAGCTCAGAAATATTTTCCAAAGGCGAAACTTTTAGTATTTGAAAAAGAGAGTGCTTGTATGTTAGAAGTAGCTCAAGGTAAAGTAGATGCTTTTATTTATGATCCATTAACTGTATATAAATTTTGGGAAAAAAATCAAGAAACAACAACTCCATTATTTGAAAGATTTGAAGAAAAAGCACAGCCTTGGGCTATAGCATATGGGAAAAAAGACGAAAAATTAGGCGAACAAATAAATGAATTTCTAATAGAATTTAAAAATACTGGTGGATTTGATAAATTATCAGAAAAATATTTGAAAAATGAGAAAGAATTTTTTGAAAGTAAAAATATTCCTTTCTTTTTTGATTAACATAGGAGGATTATGAAAAAAAAAATTAAAAGCATTTTTATAAAAAAAGAAGATGAAGACATAAAAAAACATATTATGTATATAAATTATTTGATAGTTATATCTTTGGTTGGGATTGGAATATTATATGCTTTTAATTCATTGGATTATATATATAATTGGGAAGATATAATAAAAGAATATAGATATAAATTTATTTTAGGATTTGGAATAACTTTTTTAATTTCTTTTTTATCTTTAATTTTAAGTATAGTAATTGGATTGGTATTAATCTACTTTCAAAAGAGTAGATTTTTACCTTTTCATTATTTTTCAAAAATATTTATAGAGATAGTAAGAGGAACTCCATTAATTGTACAAATATATATATTTTTTTATGTTATAGGAACAGCTATGAATATGGAAAATAGATATGTTATGGGTGTTGTTATTATGGGTATTTTTTCAGGAGCTTATGTTGGAGAGATTCTTAGAAGTGGAATTGAAAGTATAGAACAAAAACAGTGGGAAACATCAAAAGTCTTAGGGTTAACAAAATATCAAACATATAGATATATTATATTTCCACAAGTTGTAAAGAGGATAATGGCACCACTAACAGGTCAATTTGCAAATTTAATAAAAGACTCATCTCTTTTATCAATTATAGCTGTGAATGAGTTTACAAAAAATGTTCAAGAAGTTGATTCATTAACATTTTCACCTATAGAAAATTATTGTATATTAGCAATAGGTTATTTAATATTAACATATCCAATATCTTATATTTCTAAATATTATGAAAGGAAGTTTACTTATGGAAATTAAAATAGAAAATTTAAATAAATCTTTTGATGAAAATAGAGTTTTAAATAGTTTGAATTTAAATATGAAAGATATTCACTGTTTAGGAATAATTGGTCCATCAGGAGGGGGGAAAACAACTCTTCTTAGAATATTATCTGGACTTGAAAATGCATATTCAGGAGATATACATATAAATGGAAAAAAAGTTCCAAAAGATAATATAGAATTATCAGATTATAGAAAAAGTATAGGAGTAGTATTTCAAGGATTTAATCTTTTTCCACATTTAAATGCAGCTGAAAATGTAATGTTACCTTTAAGAGTTGTCCATAAATTTTCATTAGAAAAAAGTAGTAAAATTAGTAATGAAATGTTAGAAAAATTTTCTTTAAATGATCATAAATTTAAAAAACCACATGAATTATCAGGTGGTCAACAGCAAAGAGTTGCTATAGCCAGAGCAATGGGAATAAAACCAAATTTTTTTATTTTTGATGAACCAACATCAGCACTTGATCCAAATTTAACAAAAGAAGTTCAGGAATCAATAGAAACGTTAAAAAAAGAGAAGAAAGATATGATTTTAGTAACTCATGATTTAGACTTTGTTAAAGAGGTTGCTGATTATGTAATATATTTATATGATGGTCAAGTAGCAGAAGAAGGAAGGGTTTATGAGTTTTTTACAAATCCTAAAACAGAGGAATTAAAGAATTTTTTAAAAAAATAAAAATAAAAGCACTTGAAAAATAAATAAAAGGGGTCTATACTGAGGACATATAAATATAGTGAAAAAAAAGACGAGCTCACTATACATATTATTTCTTTTACAACTATAAGATATTTTCAAGGAGATGTGTCAAATGAAAAAATATGAATTAACAAATGAAACTATTAACCACGGAGGACAAACACTTTACAGAATAAAATCATTGAGAAATTTTAGTGATGTAAAGGATGGGCAACTTGGAGGATATGTACAAAGAGAGGAAAATTTATCTCAAAGTGGAAATTCATGGATTTACAATGAAGCAATGGTATATGAAAAAGCGAGAGTAGAAGAAGATGCAAAAGTATGTGACTGTGCAATAGTATATGGAGAGGCAACAATATCTAAAGAAGCTGTTGTTAGAAGAAATGCAAAAGTATATGAATCAGCATTAGTTACAGATTATTCAAAAATATGTGAAAGAGCAAAAGTATTTGGAAGTACAAGATTAACAGGAGATACTGTAGTAACTGATGATGCTCAAGTATTAGGTTTATCAAAACTTGTAAACGTAATAGTTAAGGATAATTCAGTTATTAATATTAATGGTGAGGTTTTAAATGAAGTTCAAGGTACTTTTACAGGATATGCTCAAATAGAAAGTGTAAATGATTTTATTGTAATTTATATGAATTTAAATGGAGTATCTAAATATACTTTCTTTAGAAGTAAAGATGGTGAAGTATATGTTCATACTTTAGGAGAACATGCACATAAATTAGAAAAATTAGTTAAAGGTCTTGAAGCTGAACATGGTAAACTTCCTACTGAAATGGCTAATTTAGTAAATTTAATTAATAAATATTTTGAAAAATAAAAAAAATCCTCATCTATAATTTTATGGATGAGGATTTTTATATTATCTTAAAGAATTAATAAAGTCATTAATATTTATAACTTTCCCTTCAATTCTTGACTTTTCAGCAGCGAAAGCCATAATATGACTTTCAAGAGAGGTTCTAGGACTTGTTTTAGAATCATTTTTCTTTCCTAAGCAAAGGTCAATAAAATCATTCATAAGTCCAGTATCTCCACCTCCATGTCCTCCAATTAATACTTCAGGTGTAATTGTGGTAATAGCTCCATTATCAAAACGTCCTTGTCCTTTTCCAAATTCATAAACTTCGATATTATTTTTTAAGTCATTACCTCTAATTTCTCCCTTAGTTCCCATAATTTTAATAGTTCTACAAACTTCATCAGTAAAGGCACATAAATTAAAAGTAACATTAACTCCATTTTCAAATTCAATAATAGAGACCATATTATCTACAACGTTATTATCGCAATGATAAACACATCTACCATATTGATTATGTTCTAGAGAGTTAGTTAGGGCTTCTTTTGTTTGAATTTCTGTAGCTATAAGAGTGGGCCAAGATCCAATATTATTATAGTATATTTTTTTAGGAGAATAGATACATGAATCTATTAAACTACATTGTAAACAACGAGTAGAAGAACCTTCTGGTGCATTTTCCTTTTTAAAATGCTTTAAACTTCCAAAAGAAGCTATTTGTTTACAAGGAGACCCATTAAGCAACCAAGAAAGAATATCTAAATCATGACAGCTCTTTTGAAGAATAAGTGGACTAGATTCATTTGAATTTCTCCAATTTCCTCTAACAAAACTATGGGCAAAATGGAAGTTTCCAATATTTTCATTGTGTTGAATATCAATAATATCTCCAATAATATCACTATCAATTAGTTCTTTTAATTTGCTAAAAAATGGAGTGTATCTAAGCACATGGCAAACCATAACTTTAACTCCATAAAATTCAGCCATATCAGCTATTTTAACACACTCTTCAGCCTTATTGGACATTGGTTTTTCAAGAAGGATATCATATCCTTTTTCCATTGCAATTGTAATAGGTTCAAAATGAAGATCATCACCAGTAGCTAAAAAAATAGCATCACAAAATTTATCTTTTTTCAAAAAATCTTCCCATGTTGAAAAAGAAAATTCTGGCTTAATGTTATGGGCAGAAATAACTTGTTCTCTCTTTATTTTATTAGGCTCAGCAACAGCAATTATTTGAGCTTCATCTGTAGAATTTAAAATAAAATTAGCATAAATATCCTTACCTCTATTACCAGCACCAATAAGACCAATTTTTAACATAAAATCCCCCTTTGTTTTGTATACGTATTCATTTTTAAAAGTATATTCTATTTAAATTAAATTGTCAATAATTGATTTTTATTTTTTAAAAGTGTATTATGTAACAAATATAGGAGGATAACTTATGAAAAAAAATAAAATAACTATGTCAGAGATTGGAAGAATGGCAGGGGTATCTCAAGCAACTGTTTCAAGAGCAATAAATCAACCTCATATGGTAAAAGAGGAACTTCGTGAAAAAATACAGTATTTTATAGATAAATATAAATTTGTACCTGATGAAAGTGCAAAAACAATGAGAGGAGTAGGTAGCAAAATTTTAGGTTTAATTGTTTTTAGTTTTTCAAATTATTATTATTTAGAAATGGCAAAATATGCAGAGAAAATAGCCAGAGAAAAAGGGTATAGTTTATTAATAATGAATTCTGAAAAAAATTCAAATTTAGAAAAAGAACATATAAAAATGATGCTTGCTAGAAAAGTAGAAGGAATTTTAATAGCACCAGTAGATGAAAAAAATCTAGATTTTTTAAACTCTTTAGATATCGCATTTGTAGCTATAAACAATGACTATCCTAGATTTAATAGTGTTTATACATCTCTTTTTAAAGGTGGAGAATTGGTTGGAGAATATTTATTGGAATTAGGGCATAAAAAAATAGGATATATAGGAGATAATAGAACTAGATATAATGCAAAATTTGAAGGGCTAAAAAATATATTGAAAAAAGCTAATATTAATTTCAAAAAAGAATGGTTTTATAATATTGATTCAGAAAAAATATCCATTGATAATTTAAATTTATTTTCAATTAATCAAAAAATAGAGTGTACTGCTTTTATGTGTTCAAATGATGAAGTTGCATATTTAGCTATAAAAAAATTAGAGTTATTAGGCTATAAAATACCTAATGATATTAGTATTGTAGGATTTGATAATACAATAGTTGCTAATTTATTAAATATAACTAGTATATCTCAGCCAACAGAGTTAATGATAGAAAATGCAATAGATATATTATTAGAAAAAGATGAAAAAATAAAAAATATCTTTTTAATACCCAAAATAGTAAAAAGAAAATCAACAATAAAATAGACATTGACATTAAGCCTTCTTTGAAGTATATTTGTAAAAATACATACGTATTCAAAAAATATTTTAGGAGGTTTAAATTGAAGAGATTAATAGTTTTATTATTAGGAATAGGAGTGTTAATTGGAATTACAGGTTGTGGAAATGAAGATAAAAAAGAAATAAAAAAGAAAATTTTAAAAGTTGCATTATGGGATGCTAATCAAAAACCAATAGTTGAAAATATAATAGAAGATTTTGAAAAGAGAAATCCAAATATTAATGTAATTGTAGAAATAACTCCATTTTCACAATACTGGACAAAATTAGAAACTTCTGCAACTGGAGGACAACTTCAAGATATATTTTGGATAAATGCTCCTAATTTTAAAAAATATGCAAGTGCTAATATGATTTTACCAATTCAAAATTTAGTTGATAATAAAAGTATTAATATAGAGGAATTACCAAAAGGTATGATAAAAATGTATAGTTATAATGGAGAACTTTTAGCATCTCCAAAAGATATAGATACAACAGCTCTTTGGTATAACAAAGAGATATTTAAAAAATATAATATATCTGAACCAAATGATAACTGGACATGGGAGGATATGATAAATACTTCTAAAGAGATTAAAGCAAAAAGTGGAATGTATGGATTAGCATTAAGTTATGAAGGGCAAGAAGATTATTATGAGATAATTTCTCAATTTGGAGGAGAAGTAATTTCCACAGATAAAAAAACAAGTGGATTTAATAATCCAAATACAATAGATGCGATAAAAGAAATTAAAAATTTAATATCCGAAGGAGTAATACCAGGATTAGGTGAAGTTTCTGATACAAGAGCCTCTGATTTATTTCAATCTCAAAAAGTAGCAATGACATATTCAGGGTCATGGATGATAAAACCTTATATGAACAATGAATTAATTAAAGATAAAATAAATCTAGTAAAACTTCCACTAAAAAATAAAGATGCAGCAATAATTCATGGACTTGGTTATGCTATTTATTCTAAAACAAAATATCCAGAAGAAGCTAAAAAATTAATAGTACATTTATCATCAAAAGAAGCACATGATATTCAGGCAGAAAGTGGAGTAGTTATACCAGCAAATATTAAATCACAAAAGATATGGTTAAAATCATATGAAAATTTAAATTTAAAAGGATATGGAGATATGAATCCTAAAGGAATAGAATATCCGGCATCATTAATGACAGCGAAATGGGAAGATATTCAAAAAGAGTATTTAAATAAAGTTTGGATAGGGGAAATGTCACCAGAAGAAGCTTGTTCTATCATAAATGAAAAAATGAATAAAATTCTTTTAGAGGAGAAAAATTAAAGGAGGAATAATGAGAAAAGATAAATTAGAAAATTATATCTGGGCTTACATTATGATTTTACCTCTAGTTATTGGAATTACAATATTTTATATTCTTCCATTTTTTCAAAACTTATATTTTAGTTTTACAAATTTAGGAGCTTTTGGAAAATTTGAATTTATAGGCTTACAAAATTATAAAGAAATAGTAAAAGATCCTAAAATGTATAAAGCATTAAAAAATACATTTATATATGTATTTTTTTCAGTGCCCATTGGAATTATGTGTTCAACAATTATAGCAACAATACTTAATAGTAAGATAAAAGGATTGACAATATATAGAGTGCTTTATTTTTTACCTGCAGTAACAATGCCAACAGCAATAGCTATGGTTTGGAAATGGATGTACAATAAAGATTTTGGAATATTAAATCAGATTTTAGATAAATTTAATATAGAAGGAAGAGCATGGTTGTCAGATCCTGAGACAGCTTTATATGCAGTGATAATAGTTGCTATATGGTCAAGTATTGGTTATAACATGGTTATTTTACTCGCAGGGTTACAAGGAATACCTAAGATGTATTATGAAGCAGCTAAAATAGATGGAGCTAGTTCTATAATTTGCTTTTTTAAAATTACTTTACCTCTTTTAAGTCCCACATTATTTTTTGTGACAGTAATGTCTTTTATAAGTTCTTTTCAAATTTTTGATTTGATTTTTATGATGGTAAGTAGAAGTAATCCAGCTTTTGAAAGCAGTATGACAATAGTTTATTTTTTCTATACCAATGCTTTTCAAATGTCAGAAAAAGGTTATGCAGCAGCAATAGCAGTAATACTTTTTATAATTATATTAATTTTTACTGTTGTTCAAATGAAACTTCAAAAAAAATTAATAAATTATTAAGGAGGAGCTATGAATAATAAAAAAGAACAATTATTTTTGCATGTAATATTAATATTAGGTGTAATATTTACATTAATTCCATTTATATGGATGTTTTTAACATCAGTTAAAAGTTTGGGAGAAAGCATACAAATTCCACCAATTATTTTTCCGAAAGAGTATAAATGGGAAAATTATAGGAAAATTATAGAAACTATGCCATTTATGCAATTTTATTATAATACAATTATATATACTGTTGTAAGAACTATTGGTCAGATAATATTTTGTTCGATGGCAGCATATGCTTTTGCAAGAATAGAGTTTCCTTTTAGAAATTCTATATTTATGATGTTATTAGCTGTTTTAATGGTACCTGGACAAATTTTTCTTTTGCCTCAATACATAATTATACAAAAATTAGGATTACTAAATACAATTTCAGGACTTGTATTACCAGGGCTCTTTAGTTCATTTGGAACATTTTTAATGAGACAATTTTTTATGACACTTCCTAAAGAGTTAGAAGAGGCAGCTGTTATTGATGGATGTAATCATTTTCAAATTTTTTATAAAGTAATGCTTCCACTTGTAAAGCCGGGATTAGTAGCCTTAGTAATAATAACATCATTAGCAAGTTGGAATCAATTGATGTGGCCTCTTATAGTTAATACATCAACAGATAAAATGACTTTATCAGCAGGATTAGCATCTTTAGCAGGGCAACATGGAACAGATTATCCTCTAGCTATGGCAGGAGCAATTTTAGGGGTTTTGCCAATGTTAATTATGTTTATAATATTTCAGAGAAAATTTATAGAGGGAATGGCATCGAGTGGAATAAAATAAAAAAAAATTGAAAAAGATAAAGAAAAGAAGTAGGATATTAATGATTTAACTTTTATTATTTTGGGGGTAAAGATGAAAGAATGGTTAAGAGAAAGATTGTTTAGTGGTTTAAAGCAAGAAAGAGTTTTTTCTATAAAAGATATTATTTATGGAATTTATTTAGTTGTATTTGGAATTTTTTATAAAGAAGAGGAACTCTAAAATAGAGTTTCTTTTTTTTATAAAAATTATGATATAATTTAAATAAAAATAAGGAGATTTATAATATGATTCGAAAAATAAATAGAGTTATTCAAGATTTTTTAA
>NZ_CAMQYW010000002.1 GCF_947039425.1 uncultured Cetobacterium sp.
GCGAGTTTGTGGTACTCGTTGTCGCGGGTTCGAGCCCCGTTGATCACCCCAATTATTTTTATAAAATGTGCGTCATTAGCTCAGATGGTAGAGCACACGACTTTTAATCGTGTTGTCACTGGTTCGAGCCCAGTATGACGCACCATTATTTTGCGAGGGTGGCGGAATTGGCAGACGCACCAGACTTAGGATCTGGCGTTTCGACGTGAGGGTTCAAGTCCCTCTTCTCGCACCACATTGAATGTTAAGTCTTGATGAATATCAAGGCTTTTTTTTATTATATAAAATAAAAAAGGGGAATTAAATGAAAAGAAATATAAAATTAACCTATAGTTATGATGGAAGTGATTTTTATGGATTTCAAAGACAAATAAACTGTAGAACAGTTCAAGGTGAAATTGAAAAAATTTTAAAAATTATTTTTAAAGAAAATATAAATTTAGTATCAGCAGGAAGAACAGATAGAGGTGTTCATGGAAAGATTCAGGTTTCTAATTTTCAAATTGAAAGTACCATTCCTGCAGAAAAAGTAAAAATAATTTTAAATAATCAATTGCCGAGAGACATATATATATTAAAAACAGAGGATACAGATTTGGATTTTCATGCAAGATTTTCAGCAACGTATAGATCTTATGAATATTTTATAAGTGAAGAATTTACTCCTTTTAAATCTAGATATGTAACTTTTGTAGATTACAAATTAGATGTAGAAAAATTAAATATAATAGGGAAAAAATTAGAAGGGATACATGATTTTGCTAATTTTAGATTATCTGATTGTGCTAGTAGAACAACAATAAGAGAAATTTATAAAATTGAATTTACTAAAGAAAATGATGGATTAATAAAATTATATGTAAAAGCTAATGCTTTTTTAAAGTCTCAAATAAGAATAATTGTAGGTTCAATTTTGGCTGAATATACAAATAAAGTTAAAGAAAATTACATAGAGGATATGTTAAATAATCCTAGTATAAATTATAAAAAAATAGTTGCAGAACCTTATGGTTTGCATTTAAGTGAAATAGGTTATTGAAAAGGGGGGCATAAAATATGGAATTTATTGAAGTGAAACCAAGTGATATTGATTTGATAGATAAAATATATAATAATGAAATAGAAAGCTTTGGCATTATGGGTGGAGCAGATATGTGGATGATAATGAGTTTTATAAGATATGGAAAATTATATCTTCTTATGAACGGAGATGAACTTCTAACAGTTGCTCAATATCAAAAAATTATGGGAGAGGAAAGTGTTTTTCTTTACGGATTTTCAACAACACCTAAAAATAGAAATAAGGGATATGGAAAAGAATTATTACAGAAAGTTCATATAGAATTAAAAAAATTAGGAATAAAAAAAATATGTTTAACAGTTGATCCCAACAATGAAATAGCTATAAAAATGTATAAACATTTAGGATATTTAATTAAGGAATTTCAAGAAAATGAATATGGAAAAGGGATACATAGATTTTTAATGGCAAAAGTATTAAGTTAAATTCTTGACAAAAATACTAAAAAGGTGTATATTTAAAATAAAAATATAATGATTACAAAGATGTAATTATTAAAAAAGGAGACTATCATGTATATAGAAAATATAGGTAATCACTTAAAAATGCATGAAATAAAACCCTCATATCAAAGAATGAAAATTTTTGAATATTTATTAGATAATAAAACTCATCCAACAGTAGATGAGATATATAAGGCGTTGTCACCAGAGATACCTACATTATCAAAAACAACCGTTTATAATACTTTGAATCTTTTTATGGAAAAAAAGATAGCAAGAGTAATAATAATAGAAGAAAATGAAACAAGATATGATGTAGATATGGGTGAACATGCACATTTTAAATGTGAAAGTTGTAAGAAAGTTTTTGATATACCTTTTCAAATAGAAAATTTAGATATAGAAGGTTTGAAAGATTTTAAGATAAATGAATATCATATTTATTTTAAAGGAATTTGTCCAACATGCTTGAATAAATGATATAAATTAACAGAAAATTTAGGAGGCTCTCATGAAAAAATTTGATATTTTAAAAGTTAAAGATTATCCAGTAATACTAGAAGCGTTAATAGTTGATGATGAAAATGTAGTATTAGAAGGAGTAGAGCATTTACAAGAAAAGAGAGAAGATGCTACAGTTGAAAAACATGTTCCTTTTATAGAAGAAAAAGAGGATGGATATTTAGTAAAAGTAGGGAAAGAAGTAGCACATCCAATGCTAGAAAATCATTATATTCAGATGATAGAAATATGCATTGATGATTTTTTATATAGAAAATATTTAAAACCTGGAGAAGCTCCTGAAGCTTATTTTAGAGTGCCAAAAGGTGGAAGTATTTGTGCTAGGGAATATTGTAATATTCATGGATTGTGGAGTAACTAAAATAATATAAAGGAGGTTTTTAATGTCAGCTAAACCAATGAGATGTGTAATATGTGATTATGTTTATGACGAGAAATTAGGAGATCCAGATAATGGGGTAGCTCCAGGAACGCCTTGGGAACAAGTACCAGAAGATTGGGTTTGCCCTTTATGTTTTGTAGGAAAAGATCAATTTGAAGAAATAGATGTTTAAAAAGATAAATGAACCTCTTAGTTATTTGGCTAAGAGGTTTTTTTATGATATAATATAACACAGAAATTTCAAGGAAAGGGAAATATAATGAAGTTGGCTATATTAGGAAGCGGTAGTAGAGGAAACTCAATATTCGTTGAGACAGATTCTGAAAAAATTCTAATTGATGTGGGATTTAGTGGGAAAAAAGTAGAGGAACAATTACTAAAAATTGGAGAAAAAATCAATGAAATAAAAGCTATTCTTATAACGCATGAACATGGAGACCATATTTTAGGTGCTGGAATAATTTCTAGGAAATATAAAATACCTATTTATATAACAAAAGAAAGTTATGAAGTAGGAATATTAAAATTAGGTAAAATAAATAAAGAATATATTCATTTTATAGAGAAAGATTTTTGGATAGGAGATACAGGTATATATCCCTTTGATGTAATGCATGATGCTGAAAGAACAATAGGATTTAGAATAGAAGAAAGTACTGGTTCTAAAGCTTGTATAGCTACAGATATAGGTTATGTTGATAATGTAGTAAGAGAAGCTTTTAAAGAGGTGGATGTCATGGTTATTGAAAGTAATTATGATTATACTAAATTAATGGAGTGTTCATATCCTTGGGAATTAAAATCTAGAGTAAAAAGTAGAACAGGGCATTTATCAAATATAGATGCAGCTAGATTTATTGTAGAAAATTATCATTCTCAATTAAAAAAAGTTTATTTAGTACATATGAGTAAAGATAGCAATAATCCGAAAATAGCTTTAGATACAGTAAGAGAAGAACTTGAAAAAAATAAAGTTGAGATTCCTATAGAAATAGCATATCAAGATATATGCACTGATTTATTGGAATTTTAGGAGGAAAAATGGATAAAATAAGTAGTTTATTAGAGGAGTTAAAATTTCAAGTTGGAACAACTGATGAATTTAGAGAAAGTAAAGAAAAAATAATCTTAGGAACTGGAAATTTTAAAGGAAAAGTACTTTTCATTGGAGATGATTCTTCTTTATATGAAGATGAGGATTTTAAAGTTTTAGTTGGATCAAGTGGAGAATTTTTAATAAAACTTTGTGATATAGTTGGGTTATTACCAGAAGAGTATTACATTACAACTCTTTCTAAATCAAAAAAAAAGTTTAGAGAGTTAGAGGAAAGAGACAAAAGAGAATTAAAAGAGTGTTTACATATGCAAATTGCACTAATGAATCCTAAAGTAGTAGTTGCTCTAGGACAAGATATTTCTGAAGTTCTTCAAGAAAAAGATATAAAATTCTTAAAAGAAAGAGGAGAGATAATAGATTGGAAAGGGGATATTAAATTAATTTTAACTTATGATGCAAATTTTGCCAAGAAATCTAGGGATGATGGGGGAAAAAGATCAAAAGTTGCTGTTGATTTTTGGGGGGACTTAAAGAATATAAAAAATTTAGTCCAGGAGAGTTAAAATGAAAATTTTAGTTGTGAGATTTAAACAGATTGGAGATGCTCTATTATCATCAGTTATTTGTAAAAGTTTAAAAGAAACTTATCCAGAAGCAGAAATTGATTTTGTTTTATATGAACATGTAGCATCTTTATTTAAAAATCAAAACTATATAAATAATGTAATAACTATAACAAAAGCAGAGCAGAAAAATCCATTTAAATATTTAAAAAAAGTTTGGAAAGTGACTAGGAAAAATTATGATATAGTAATAGATATAATGTCAACTCCCAAAAGTGAATTATTTACATTACTTTCTAAAAAATCTAAATATAGAATAGGACGATATAAAAAAAACAGAGGATATACATATACACATAGTATTCAAGAACCTTCACGTGAATATGATAAAGCTGAAAAATTTTTAAAAATGTTGGATCCATTAATTAATGATGGTATTAATGTTAAATTAATAGAAAATTATTCTTTGGCATTTGAAAAGAGTGAAATTGATATTATTAGAAAAAAAATGCTAGAAGCAGGAACTGATTTTAATAAAATATTAATTCCTTTAGCTATTAATTCAAGAAGAGTGAATAAAGTTTATCCGATTGATTTGATGGAAGAGTTAGCTGTTAATTTATTAAAAAGTTATGATTGCCAAATAATACTATATTATTCTCCAGAAGAGAAAGAATTTGCTAAAGAATTTCATAAAAAATTAAAAAATGATAAAAGGGTTATATCAGAAATAAAAACAGATTCTATAAGAGAACTAGGTGCTTTATTGTCTCTTTGTGATATATTCGTAGGAAATGAAGGAGGCCCTAGACATTTAGCTCAAGGAGTAGATATCGTTAGTTTTTCTATTTTTAGTCCAGGATCAAATAAAAGAGATTGGTTATCTAAAAACACACCAAGACACGAAGGAATAGAACCTAAAGATATAAAATGTAAAAATTATGATGAATTATCATATGAAGATAAATATAGATTAATCACCCCAAGTATGATTTTAGAAAAAATAGCAGAAAAAATGAAATTAATAAGTAAATATAAGGGAAAATAAAAGTAAAAAATCCATATGTTGAAAATTTTTTTTTATTGTGCTAAAATTTAATAAAATGAGAATTAAAAGGAGGAAGTTCGTGTCAGGACATAGTAAATGGTCAAATATTAAGCATAGAAAAGGTGCACAAGATGCTAAGAGAGCAAAAGTCTTTACAAGATTAGGAAAAGAGTTAACAATTGCAGCCAAGGAAGCAGGAGGAGACCCTAACTTCAATCCAAGATTAAGATTAGCAATAGATAAAGCTAAAGCAGCAAATATGCCTAAAGATAACTTAGAAAGAGCTATAAAAAAAGGTACTGGAGAACTTGAAGGTGTAGATTATATGGAGATCAGATATGAAGGTTATGGTCCAGAGGGAACAGCATTCATAGTTGAGGTTATTACAGATAATAAAAATAGATCAGCTTCAGAAGTAAGAGCAGCTTTTTCAAGAAACAATGGAAATTTAGGAACTGATGGAGCAGTTGCTTGGATGTTCCAAAGAAAAGGTGAAATAATTGTTCTAGCAGAAGGAATTGATGCAGAGGAGTTTATGATGGCTGCACTTGAAGTAGGGGCAGATGATGTTATAGAAGAAGATGGAGAGTTTACTGTATTAACAGAGCAATCTCAATGTAATTTAGTAGCAGAAGAATTAAAAAAATTAGGATATAAAGTGGAAGAATCAGAAGTATCAATGATTCCAGATAATAAAGTGTCAATAACAGATTTAGAAACAGCTAAAAAAGTAATGGATTTATATGATGTTTTGGATGATTTAGATGATGTTAATGATGTATATTCAAATTTTGATATATCAGAAGAGTTATTAGAGCAAATTTAATAAGAAATACTCATATATTTTGGAGATATGGTCCAATAGTTTCTACGTCTTTTCCGTAAATAAAGACGCTATGGGTAGAACATGATTTTTAACGTACAATGATATAGTGTGTTATTAAAGCATAGATTCTATCCATGAATCTGTGCTTTTTTTATTATAAATTTTTAGGGGGAATAAATGAAAAGAAATGAATCACCGTATGATTTAGATGGAATACCAAAATTAAAAGTGGCAGTACCACTAGGATTACAGCACATTATGGCTATGTTCATGGGGAATATAACACCAATAATAATAGTAGCAAATATATTTGGATTTTCTCAAGATATTAAAATTAATTTAATTCAAAGTACAATTTTAGTAGCGGGGTTGAATACTTTAGTTCAAGTTTATAGAGTTGGAGTAATGGGAGCCAGACTTCCAGTTGTTGTAGGTACTAATTTTTCATTTGCTCCAGTGGCAATATCAATAGCTGGAAAATTTGGATATGAAGGAGTTTTAGGAGCTTCTCTAATTGGGGGAATATTCGAAGTATTTTTGGGATTTCATATGAAAACTATTAGAAGATTTTTTCCACCAATAGTTACAGGAACAGTTGTATTAGCTATTGGATTGTATTTATTACCTGTTGGAATAAATAGTTTTGCAGGTGGATTTGGAGCTAAGGATTTTGCTTCTACAGAAAACTTATTGTTGGGATTATTGGTTTTAGCAATAGTAGTTTTTTTTAAAGAATTTACAAAAGGAGTATTTAGCTCAGGAGCGATATTTATAGGAACAATAATAGGAACAATAGTAGCTTTTTTTATGGGAAAAATAGATGTTCAGCCGTTATTAGTAGCAGAGTATTTAAGTATTCCAAAGCCAATGAGTTTTGGGATGACATTTCATATAGAAGCAATAATACCAATGATTTTAATGTTTATAATTTCAGCTATCGAAACAATGGGAGATATGTCTGGAATTACTGTTGGAGGAGCTGGAAGACAATTAAAAGATGATGAATTAAAAGGTGGAATTATAAGTGATGGGGTAGGAAGTGTGCTTGCAGCAGTATTTTCTCTATTACCAACAACATCATTTAGCCAAAATACAGGGATAATTGCAATGACGGGTATAATGAGTAGATTTGTAGTAGGAATAGGGGCAATATTCTTAATAATTAGTGCATTTATTCCAAAAGTAGCAGCAGCTTTTATCTTAGTCCCTCAAAGTGTTATAGGCGGAAGTTTAGTGATGATATTCTCAATGATATCAATAAGTGGAATTAATTTAATAAATCAGGAGCCTTTAGAGGGGAGAAATGCTGTTATTTTAGCTGTATCTTTAGGTTTAGGATATGGAATAGGATTAGTTCCACAAGTAATTACAGCTTTTCCAGAAGAAATAAGATATATTTTTACCGATTCAGGATTTGTTATAGCAGGAACAATTGCTGTAATATTAAATCTTATTTTACCTGAAAAACAAAAAGAGAAAATTAAAGTAAAAGAAAGTTTAGCGTAAAAGTCCAGTTGGACTTTTTTTTTATAATAGGATAAAATGAATAAAAATAAAGTTGCTTAAAAGGAGCGCTGTTATGTATGAAAAAATTTATGAAGAGGCATATTTTAAAAATGAATTATTAGGGCCTAAAAATATTTTTTCTAAAATGGAAAAAAATGGTATAAATAATATATTTGATTTGCTATATTATTTTCCAAAAGGTTATGATAATAGAGGAAATATAAAAAAAATAGGAGAATTAAAAGATGATGAATATGTGGTTTTAAAAGGAATTTTAACAAATGTTTCGTCTTCTCCAACGAGAACAGGAAGGCAAATAGTAAAAGGAACAATAAGTGATGGAACAGGAATAATGGATATAATTTGGTTTCAAAGGCCATATTTAAAGAAAACATTAAAATTAGGAGAAGAATATATTTTTATAGGCACAGTAAAAAAAAATTATATTTTTCAAATAATAAATCCAGAGTTTAGATTAAGTAATGGAAAAAATGTAAAAATGGAAATATTACCAATTTATAGTGTAGTGAAAGAAGTTTCACAGAATCTAATAAAAAAAAATATAAAAGAGATTTTAAATAAAAATTTAGATTTAATTGAAGAAAATATACCTTTAAGTATTTTACAGAAATATAATTTACTAGGAAGGAAAATTGCTTTGAAAAATATACACTATCCATTAAATCCTCAAATATTAGAAAATTGTAAAAAAAGATTTGCGATAGAGGAATTATTAATATTAGAAATGGGGATTTTACAAAAAAAATATGAAGTAGATTTAAAAAATAACAATGCTTATATTTTAGAAGGGAAAAAAAAAATAGTAAGTGAATATATAAAAAAATTAAAATTTTCATTAACAAAAGCACAAAAAAAAGTTATTACTGAAATATATAACTCTTTAAATAATGGAAAGCAAATAAACTATTTAATTCAAGGAGATGTTGGAAGTGGAAAAACAATTGTAGCTATTTTACTTTTAATATATATGGTAGATAATGGATATCAAGGAACTTTAATGGCCCCAACAGAGATATTAGCTACTCAACATTACTTATCAATTTATAAAGAATTAGAAAGTTTAGGAATAAAAGTTGAACTTTTAACAGGTGCTATAAAGGGAAAAAAACGTGATATATTATTAAAAGAATTAGAAGAGGGAAAAATTGATATAATAATAGGTACTCATGCAATAATAGAGGATAATATAAAATTTAAAAAATTAGGATTAATTGTAATTGATGAACAACATAGATTTGGAGTAATTCAAAGAAAAAAACTAAGAGATAAGGGGATGTTATCTAATTTAATTGTAATGAGTGCAACTCCTATTCCTAGGTCATTGGCATTGACAATTTATGGAGATTTAGATGTATTAATAATAGATGAGCTTCCACCTGGACGAAAACCAATAAAAACTAAATGGATTTCAAATAATATTGATAAAGAAAAAATGTATGAGTTTATAAGAAAAAAACTGAAAGAAGGTAGACAAGTTTATTTTGTTGCCTCTTTAATTGAAGAAAGTGAAAAGTTGTTAGCTAAATCTTTAGAGGAAGTATATTTAGAAGTTGAAAAAGAGTTAGGAGAGTTTAAAATAGGAACTATTCATGGTAGAATGAAAAGTAAAGAAAAAGAAGAAGTTATGAATGAATTTTCTTGTGGAGAATTGCAAATATTAATTTCAACATTAGTAATTGAAGTTGGAGTAAATGTTCCTAATGCTTCAATAATGACAATATTTAATGGAGAAAGATTTGGATTATCAACTCTTCATCAATTACGAGGAAGAGTTGGAAGAGGAGAATATAAGTCTTATTGTTTTTTACTTTCTGATACTAAAAATGAAGTATCAATTTCTAGATTAGAAATTTTAGAAAATACAGAGGATGGATTTAAAATAGCTGAAGAGGATTTAAAATTAAGAAAATCAGGAGAGGTATTTGGAATTAAGCAAAGTGGGCTAAGTGACCTTAAATTTGTAGATATTGTTAAGGATATAAAGTTAATAAAATTTGTAAAAGATATTTGTATAGAGTACTTAAAAGAAAATAATGGAGAGATAAAAAATAAAGTTTTAGAAATTGATATTAATGAAAAATTTAACAAAAGTTTGACCAGTTAAAAGATGTTGTGATATTATATAATATAAAAAAACAAATGAAAATCGGAGGAAATATGAGATTAAGTAAATACTACGTAAAGACTCTAAAGGAAACTCCTAAAGAGGCAGAAGTAATAAGTCATAAATTATTACTAAGATCAGGAATGATAAAAAGATTGGCAAGTGGAGTATATACTTACTTACCTTTAGGACTTAAAGCTTTAAAAAAAGTTGAAGCTATAGTTAGAGAAGAGATGGATAGAGCTGGAGCTCAAGAAATATTTATGCCAGTACTTCAACCAGCAGAACTTTGGAAAGAAAGTGGAAGATGGGATACTATGGGTGCAGAAATGATGAGAATTCAAGATAGACATTCGAGAGAATTTGCACTTGGACCAACTCATGAAGAAGTTGTTACAGATATAATAAGAAACGATATATCTTCATATAAAGCTTTACCTTTAAATTTATATCAAATCCAAACTAAATTCAGAGATGAAAGAAGACCAAGATTTGGACTTATGAGAGGAAGAGAGTTCCTTATGACAGATGGATATTCATTCCATGCAAATAGAGAGTCACTAGATGCTGAATTTGAAAATATGAGAGAAGCTTATACTAAAGTATTTGAAAGATGTGGACTAAAGTTTAGAGTTGTAGAGGCAGATTCAGGAGCTATTGGAGGAAGTGGATCTCAAGAGTTTCATGTGTTAGCAGAATCTGGTGAAGATGAGATAATATACTGTAAATCATGTGATTATGCAGCAAATGTTGAAACAGCGACAAGTGAAATTTTCAGTTTAGAAAAAGCAGAAGCAAAGGAATTAAATTTAGTTGATACTCCAAATGTTGCAAAAATTAAAGATGTTGTTGAATACTTAAATGTTCCTGTAGAGCAAACAGTAAAAGCAATGATGTATAAAGATATGGTAACAGATAATATGTATATGGTTTTAATTAGAGGAGATTTTGAAGTAAACGAAATTAAATTAAAAAATATAATAAATACAATAGATGTGGCTTTATTAACAGATTCTGAACTTGAAGAATTAAATTTAATTAAAGGATTTATTGGACCAGTTGGAGCAGATACAGAAAAATTAACAATAATTGCAGACGAAAGTATTGTTGGAATAGTTAATCATACAGCTGGTGGAAATAAGTTAGATACGCACTTTATGAATGTTAATTATGGAAGAGATTATGAAGCTAAAATTGTTGCAGATGTAAGAACGGTTTTAGTTGGAGAAAAATGTTCGAGATGTGGAGGAGAACTTTCAAGTGCTAGAGGAATTGAAAGTGGTCATATTTTCAAATTAGGAGATAAATATTCTAGATCTTTAGGAGCTACATTCTTAGATGTTAATGGTAAAAGTCAAGTTATGGAAATGGGATGTTATGGAATTGGAGTTTCAAGAACTATGGCAGCTTTAATAGAGCAAAATAATGATGAGTTTGGAATAATATGGCCATCATCAATAGCTCCATTTATAGTTGAAGTAATACCAGCTAACATGAAAGCACAAGGACAGGTAGAACTTGCAGAAGAGGTTTATAATCAATTTAAAGATGAAAAAATAGATGTAATGTTAGATGATAGAGATGAAAGAATAGGGTTTAAATTTAAAGATGGAGATTTAATTGGATATCCATTTAAAGTAGTTTGTGGTAAAAAAGCTGAAGAGGGAATAGTTGAGTTAAAAATTAGAAGAACTGGAGAAACATTAGAAGTATCTAAAAACGATGTTGTTTCAACAGTTAAAGAATTAATGAAAAAGTACTAAAATTATAAAATCCTCCTTTTTAATTAAGGGAGGATTTTTAAATATCATTTTATAAAAAAATATGTTACTATTTGGAATATGCAAATATTTATAGAAATTCGGGGGGATAATATGAATACGACAGCAGCAACAATTTTGAAGTTATTATTTCAATCACCTATGACAGATGAGGATATTGGTGAATATATAAAAATAGAAAAAGCAGGCATTTATAAAAATATTTGTTTAATAAATGATCTTTTAGAAAAATATAATTTTAAAAAGATAGAAAAAATACAAAAAGAGTATAAAATGTTATTAACAAGGAATGAAAGAGAAAAATTTTATGATAAAATTGAATTTCTTTCTTTAGATGAAAAAATTGATTATTTATACATAAAATTTTTACATATAGGAATATTGAATTTAGAAGAGGAAAAAAAGATCTTAGATGTATCTCGAAGTACGATAACTCGAACATTTAAAGAAGTAAAAGAGATATTTGATGGAAATGGATCTAAAATTGAGTATTTACACGGAAAAGGTATGAAATTAGTAAAGATATCAGAGTTAGAAAAGAGAGAATTTTGTGTGAAAATAATGAAATTTTTAATGATGGAAGGATTTTATTCAAATCCTTTAAAAAATTTAATAGAAGAGATTACAAGTATTGAAATAGAAGAAAGGTTTAGAAAAATCAATGAAATTTTTAAAAAAAATGAAATTTTATTTAATTTTCCATCTTTCTTTTTTTGTTATGCTTTAGAAATAGGAGCTCATAAATTTGGAAAGTTTAAATTGTTTGAAACTAATTTAGATTTTATTCCTTGTGAGCTAATTGAAAATGAGAATAAATTTTGTTTAGAATATAAAAGTATGTTGAATAATTTAATATATAGATTAAAAATTAAAGAGGATTGGACAGAAAAAGAGACAATATTAAAAGTCGAAAAATTATATAAAAAAATAAAAGAAAAAATAGATATAGATTATATTGATCCTAAAACAAAAGAGATGTTAATATATAATATTTATTTAGGGTTATTTAAAAAAGAAAAAAATATTTTAAAGATTAAAAAAGTTAATATGAAAGAAACAGATCAATTTTTAACAAATGAGATAAATATATTAATAAAAGATTTAGACATTGAATTATATCGATCAGATATGTTAATACTTACACAAATTATAAAAAAAATAATAATAGAAAATAAACTTAAAAAAATTAATGTTTTGATTTTAATAAATGAATTAACAATTAATCATTATTTTAAGCTTCTTCATGATTTGAAAAAAAGATATCCTACAGCAAACTTAAAAATTGATGCTTTTTATTTTTATAAATTAAATGGAATACAAAACTTTACAGATTATCATTTAGTTATTGGAGAAGATGAACTAGAGATACAAAATTATAAAAAAACTAATATAAATTTATTTTCGTTAAATGAGATTCAAGATGTTATAGATAATTATGCAATAGAAAAAACTTTTTATAATTTTAAAAGGAAAAATAAGTGATGTTTTCTATATAAATAGAGATAACTATTTTATAATAGGAGGTGTCTTTTATATATGTTAAAAGGATTAAGTGAAAGTGCAATAGATTTAAATTTTGCAATTGAAAGTTTAAAAGAAGAAATTATAGCGGTTAATGACTATAATCAAAGAGCAGAAATAGTAAGTGATCCAGAATTGAAAGAGATTTTAATGCATCATAGAAATGAAGAGATGGAACATACAGCAATGTTAATTGAGTGGATTAGAAGAAATAATGGAACTTTTGGAAAAGAGATTCAAGAATATCTTTTTATAAAAGAAGGAATTGTTTCTAAAGAAGAGGAAAATATTCATGAAGAAAAAATAAGTTCAATATCTTTAAATATAGGATCATTAAAATAAGGATAAAGGAGGATGGATTATGGATTTTTTAAAGAGAGAATTAGCTCCTATAAGTAATAAAGCTTGGATGGAAATAGAAAAACGAGCTAAAGATGTTTTGAGTACTCAATTGACTGCTAGGAGATTTGTAAAAGTTACAAATGTTTCTTGTGAAAATAGTGGTGGAATAACTACTGGAAGAATAAAGATAGAAAAAAATGAAGATAAAGAGTTTGGAATATATAAAATTCAACCATTTGTTGAAAATAGAGTAAATTTTACTTTAGATAGATGGGAATTAGATAATGTGGATAGAGGTGCTAAAGATATAAATTTTGATACATTAGACATGGCTTTAAAAGAAGCTGCAAAATTTGAAGAAAAATCAATTTACTATGGACTTGAAAAAGCTTGTATTGTAGGAATTTTAAATAAAGAGTTATTAGAGTTTGGAAAAACAGAGGCAGAAACATTAAAAAGTGTTATGTATGGAATTTCTAAAATTAAAAATCAAAGTTTTTCATCAGGACCATATGCGTTAGTAGTTGGATTAGAAAAATATATTTATTTAAACACAATTAATCCAAATGATTCACTTTTAAAAAAAATAGAAAGAGTGCTTGGAACACCAGTAATTATATCTCATAATATAACAGAAGGAGTTTTATTACCATATAATAAGGATGATATAGAGCTAGTACTAGCAAAAGATTTCTCTATTGGTTATACAGAGCATTCAAGCAAAGAGGTTAAACTTTTTATAACAGAAACTTTTACATTTAGAAGTTTAGATCCAATTTCAATAGTTTGTTATAAATAAAAAAGGAAAGGGACATCCCTTTCCTTAATTTTTTTATTACATATCGAAGTTGTAACCAACTGATAAAGTTACAGCATCGTAGTTATTACTATGTTTTTGTCCTTCAGCTTTAACTTTAGCATAAGTAGTACCATACATTAAGTCAACGTTAACGTTGTTGTATTGCATACCTGCACCAGCAGCCCAATAAGCACCATCATCAATAGTAGTATTTATTTTTGGATTACTTATATCTTTTGCATCAAAGTTAAATGAGTAACCTGCATTAGCTTTAATATATGGTGTAAATGGTAAGTCAAAATTAGTAACATTATATTTAGCCGTTAAATATAATGGCATTGATTTGTACTCAGCACCTTGAGTATTTTTAACTCCTTCACCTTTTCTTTTAGCATGATCTTGATATGCTAAACCAAGTCCTAAATCTATATTATTATAAGTTTTATATCCTTCAATAGCAAATTGGTATCCTAAGTCTTTAGTATCACTATTCAATAAAGAAGAGCTACTATATTTAGACCAAACATCTCCTCCAACTCTAACGTTAATGTAACCTGGAGTTCTTTCAGCAACTACTGGAGCAACTACTGGAGTAACAACAGCAACAACTTCCTCTACAACTGCAGTTGGTTCAGCAACAACCTCTTTAGAACTAGTTGTAACTGGTTGAGCTATAATTTCTTTTGCTTGAGCAACACTTGCAATTGCAAATAGCGAACAAGCTAATAATGCTAATTTTTTCATTTTATTCCCTCCTCAAGTAAATAAATTCTGCAAAAACCAGAATTTTGTAAGATTACTTTTGGCCGTTTACCGGTCATTGACCTATGATACTACTAATTCAGAACAAAAGTCAAGAGGTAAAGTTAAAAACTGTTATAAAATGGTTTTTTGGTCATCTTTAATGTAATGAAATAAAGGAGAGAGCCACATTAAGACTCTCCCCATTTTTTATTTTTACCAAATATTAAATTTATAACCTAAAGAAAAAGTAACTCTTTGATAATCATTATTAAATTTTTCTTTTCCGTTAGAATCGGTAACATCCATTTCAGCATAATTGATTCCATATAAAATATCTGCTGTAAAATTATCATATTCTAAACCTATTCCAGCAGCCCAATAAGCGCCGTCATCAATACTTGAATTAAAACCTTTAACATCATCTTCATCAAAATTAAACGAGTATCCAGCATTAGCTTTTAAATATGGAACAAAAGGCATATTCCAGTAATTTAAATCATATTTTGCTGTAGCATAAATAGGGAATGATTTATATTCTCCTCCATCTCGGTCTCTTTTGGCATGATCTTGATATGCCATTCCTAAACCAATGTCAAAATATTTCCAATGTCTCATTGCTTCAATAGCAATTTCATAACCAGATTCATCGGCATCTTTTTCTAAACGATAACCATTTCCAGAGTGTCTATCATATTCAGACCAAAAATCCCAACCAAATTTTAGATTAATATATCCTAGTGGCATATCAGGAACCATAACTATAGGAACAATTTCCTCTACCATTGCTGGTTCATTCATCATCTCTTTAGACATAGTTGGCTCAGTTATCATTTCTTTAGCGTATGAAATACTTGTAACAGCAACTAATGAAAAAAGTACTAGTGCTAACTTTTTCATAAATTAAACCTCCTTAAATAAATTATAAAGTATTAAGATAAAATTATCTCAATGTTTTAATATACCTATGTTTTTTTATCTTTCTTTTTTTAAGAAAATAAAAGATTTTTTTGTATTTTGTAATAGAAATTAAGATATGGTATACTTTTAGTAAAGTAAATCTAAAGAAAATGGAAGGGGTAAAAATGAAAAAAATATTAACTATAGCTGGATCAGATTCTTGTGGAGGAGCGGGGATACAAGCAGATTTAAAGGCTATGTCAGCCAATGGAACTTATGGAATGAGTGTTATAACAGCAATAACTGCTCAAAACTCAATGGGAGTATTTGGAGCTCAAGAAGTATCTGATGATATAATAAAGAAACAAATAGAAGTGATTTATGAAGATATAGATGTAGATGCAGTAAAAGTGGGTATGTTATCAAGTAGTAATATAATGAATATTGTTAAAGAAAATTTATTGAAATATAATGCTAAAAATATTGTAATTGATCCAGTAATGATATCTAAAAGTGGATTTTCATTATTAAAAGAGGAAGCTATTGAAACAATGAAAAAATTTATAAGTATTGGAGATTTAGTAACTCCCAATATACCAGAGGCTGAAGTGTTAACAAATATGAAAATAAAAACAGAAGCTGATATGATAGAAGCTGGAAAAAGAATAATTCAAATGGGTGCTAAGAATGTACTGGTAAAAGGTGGACATAGAGAGGATAACTGTACGGATATTTTAGTAAAAAGTACAGGTGAAATTTTAAGTTTTAAAGGTGAAAGATTTAATACAAAAAATACACATGGAACAGGATGTACACTATCATCAACAATAGCATCATATTTAGGGAAAGGTTATTCTATAGATGAATCAGTTAAGATTGGAAAAGAGTATATAACAAAAGCAATAGAAAATTCATTTTCAATAGGAAGTGGAGTAGGACCTGTTGGACATTTTGTAGAAATATATAAAAAAAGCAATACAAAGTATTAAATATAAGTTAAGAAAGGAAAAGAATGGAAAAATATAAGGAAATAATAGAAGTACAAGTTCAAGGAGAAGATAAAGGAAAAAGAGTAGATTTTTTTCTATCTGAATATTTAGAAAATACTACGAGAAGTTATATTCAGAAATTAATTGATGAAAAAAATATTGTAATAGATGGAAAAGAAAAAATCAAAAGTGGAAATAAACTAAAAGGTATAGAAAAAATCTTAGTAAGAATACCACAAGATGAAATGTTAGAAATATTACCAGAAGATATTAAAATAGATATTGTTTATGAGGATAAAGATATGGTTGTAATAAATAAAGATCCAGGAGTAATAGTGCATCCTGCTCAAGGATATTATACAGGGACTTTAGTTAATGCAGTTTTATATCATATAAAAGATTTATCAAATATAAATGGAGTAATAAGACCTGGAATTGTTCATAGATTAGATAAAGATACTAGTGGATTGATAATAATAGCTAAAAATAATATATCTCATGTTAAATTGACAGAGATGTTTAAAGATAAAACAATAGAAAAAAGATATGTTTGTATATGTAAGGGAAATTTTAAAAAAGAAATTGGAAGAGTTGAAACTTTAATTGGAAGAGATTCAAAAGATAGAAAAAAAATGGCAGTGGTAACAGAAAATGGAAAAAAAGCAATAAGTAATTATAAGGTTCTTGATAGTGTTAATAACTTTTCTTTAGTAGAAGTGGGAATTGAAACAGGAAGAACTCATCAAATTAGAGTTCATATGAAAAGTTTAAATCATCCTATTGTTGGAGATTCAGTTTATGGAAGTCCTACAGATATAGCTAAAAGACAGATGTTACACTCATATTTTTTAGAGTTTATTCATCCAATAACAAATGAAAAAATAAAGATTCTAGGTGCATTAAAGGATGATTTTTTAAGCGTTTTAAATAAATTAAAACTAAATAAAGAAACAATTTTAGAGTTAAATAAATAAAAGGAAATGATTGGAAAAAATATAACAATAGAAGGTGAATTAAAATAGAAAAGAAAAATATAATGTTGCTTTTTGATTTAGAAAATAAAAATTCTATAGGAGTTGATGAAGCGGGGAGAGGACCTTTAGCTGGACCAGTAGTAGCAGCTTCAGCAAAACTTATTTGTTACGATGAGAGATTATCAAAGATAAATGATTCTAAAAAATTGTCAGAAAAAATGAGAGAAGAACTTTTTGATGTTATTTTATCTAATTTTAATATTGGAGTTGGAATAGCAACAGTAGAAGAAATAGATGAAAAAAATATTTTAAATGCAACTTTTTTAGCTATGAGAAGATCTATAGAAGATCTATCTGAAGATACTAAGTTTGAAAAAGTATTAGTTGATGGTAATCATAAAATTAGAGAGTATGAATTTGATCAAGAAGCTATTATAAAAGGTGATGGAAAAAGTTTAAATATAGCAGCAGCATCAATTATAGCAAAGGTAACTAGAGATAGAATAATGAAGATATTAGATAAAGAATATCCTGGTTATGGACTTGAAAAACATAAAGGTTATGGAACAAAGTATCATAGAGAAATGTTAATAGAAAAAGGACCTACTAAAATTCACAGAAAAAGTTTTTTAAAGAAAATTTTAGGAGAGTAATATATGAATACAAGAAGCAAGGGTTATTTATACGAAAGAAAAGCTAAGGAGTACCTTGAGAGTCTGAAAATAAAAATAATTGAAACAAATTATTATGGATATAAAGGTGAGATAGATTTGATAGGTTATGATTTGGATACCCTTGTTTTTTTTGAAGTTAAATATAGAAAAAACAAAAATTTTGGTTTGCCACAAGAAGCAATTAATCTAATAAAAAAGAAAAAGATATATTTTACAGCAAAGGATTATATAACAAAAAGAAAATTATATGATAAACAAATTAGATTTGATGCAATACTTTTTATTGGAGATGAAATTCAGTGGCTTAAAAATATTATATGGGGTGATGAACTTGGAATATAAATGCTTGAAATGTGGCAGTGATAAATATATAGTAAAAACTGCAATTATACCAGAAAAAAGCCCAGGCCTAAAAATAGAGATAGGAACATATTATATAAAAACTTGTGTTGAGTGTGGATATACAGAGTTTTATTCTGCGAAAATAGTTGACAAGGATTTTGAAAAAGAAAAAAAAGAAAAAAAAGGAAGTAGGTTTGCTAAAAAAACTTCTAAAGAAGTTCCTGTTTGATAATACTTGTTCATTATGTTATTGTGAAATGACAGAAGAAAACTACATATGCAAGAGGTGTAGAGAAAAACTTAAAAAGATGGGTGAACTTAAAAAAATAGAAAATTTATATTATTTATATTATTATTCAGATATAAATAAAATTATTTATGATTTAAAATTTTTTAATAGAAAAAATATATCTAGAGATTTGAAAGAAATTATAGAAGTTAATTTAAATAAAATAATAAAAAAAGAGAATATAGATGGCGTAATTATTATTCCATCAAGTAATAAAAGAAAAAGAGAACGTGGTTATAATCAAGTTGAAGAACTTTTAAAAGGTATAAATTGTAATATAATAATTTCATTTAGATATAAAAATACAAAACAGATGTATAGAATTGTAGAAATAGAAAAAAGAAAAGAAAATGTAAAAGGAATTTTTAAAATAAATGATAATATAGAAGGAAAAAATATTTTAATATTTGATGATATAGTAACTACAGGATCTACAATGAATGAGATGAAGAAAATTTTAGAAGAAATGGGAACTAATAAAATAATTTACTTTTCATTGAGCGTAGTGAAAGGGTACTTAAAAAAAATAGGAATGAGTGATGATGGAGATATATATAAATAATAAAAAAAGAGATTTAGGTATAAAAAATGGAAAATTAACAACTATACTGGAAAAAATACAAAAATTATTACAATTAGAAAGTAAAATAATAACAGAGCTAAGTATAAATGGAAATGTAGTAAAAGAGGAAGATATACCATTTTTAAAAAAAGTACAGTTGATAGAGATAAAAAGTAAGACAAATAGAGAGGTAATAATAGAGTCGCTATATTATTTTGATAGATATATTCAAGATTTTTTTGAAATGCTAGAAAGCGTAGAAGATGAAATAGAGGGATTTAGGATTTATGATGCAGTTGCTTTTGTTGAATGGAGCTTAGGACTTGTATTGTCAATAAAAGATCATACAAATATCTCTTTGATATATTCAGACTATGATTCTTATGTTGAAGATTATAAAAATAGTGCTGAAAATTTTTTAGAAGCTTTTAAAAAAGAAGATTATGAAAATGCTGTAGGAATACTTGATATGGAAATAGTAGATTTAATTGAAAACTTTGAAATAAATAGCAAAGATTATTTAAATGAAATTATTTTAGAAGAGAGTAGAAAGAATTTTATTAATTAGAGAAAAAAATACTCAAATTTGGATGAAAATATAGACGTAGAGAACCTTGTTAAAAGTTAAAATAATATGTTATTATTAAAGAAAAGATTTTAGGAGGAAGTATTATGAGAAAAACTATAATTGCAGGAAATTGGAAGATGAATAAAACTGTAGAAGAAACTAAATCTATGCTGATCGAATTAAAAAAATTAATGACAGGAAAAGAAAGTGTAGAAGTTGTAATAGGTGCACCATTTACATCATTAGAATCTGCAGTAAAAGCAGTAGAGGGATCAAGAATTTCAATAGCAGCTCAAAATATGTATCCAAAATCATCAGGAGCATATACTGGAGAAATTTCACCAGAAATGTTAAAAGACTTAGGTGTAGAGTATGTTATATTAGGACACTCAGAAAGAAGAGAATATTTTAAAGAAAGTAATGAATTTATAAATGAAAAAGTGAAGTGTGCTTTATCTTATGGATTAACACCAATTTTATGTATTGGAGAGAAATTAGAAGATAGAGAAAATGGAAGAACACTTGAAGTAAATGAAAAACAAGTAAGAGAAGGATTGGCAAATTTAACAAATGAGGAAGCAGTAAAAGTTATTGTTGCATATGAACCTGTATGGGCAATAGGAACTGGGAAAACAGCAACACCTGAAATGGCTCAAGAAACTCATAAAGAAATAAGAGAAGTTTTAAAAGCGATGTTTGGTGATACTTCAGAAGAGATTACAATTCAGTATGGTGGGTCAATGAATGCAAAAAATGCAAAAGAGTTACTTGCGATGAATGATATAGATGGTGGATTAGTAGGAGGAGCTTCTTTAGAAGCTGGGTCATTTATTGAGATAATAAAAGCAGGATTATAGAAGTTAAGGAGGAAGAAGATGGCAAAAAAACCTTTAATGTTAATGATATTGGATGGTTGGGGATGTAATCCTAATAAAGATGAGAAAAATGCAATAAAAGAAGCTCATCCAGAAAATTTTATAAGACTTTATAATAAATATCCACATACATTTTTAAAAGCATCAGGAGAAGCTGTTGGTCTTCCAGATGGACAGATGGGTAATTCAGAAGTTGGGCATTTGAATTTAGGAGCAGGAAGAGTTATTTATCAACCATTAGTTGAGATTTCAAAAGAGATAAGAGATGGAGAATTTTTTGAAAAAGAAGAAATAATCAGTGCTTTTAATTATGCTAAAGAAAATGATAAAAAAATTCACTTTATTGGATTAACATCGAATGGTGGAGTTCATTCTCATATAACGCATCTTTATGGACTTTTAGAAATGGCAAAGAAAAAAGATCTTTCTAAAGTAAGCGTACATACATTTATGGATGGAAGAGATACTGCTCCAGATTCAGGAGTTAAATTTATAAAAGAATTAGAAGAAAAAATATTAGAGATAGGAGTTGGTAAAATAGCTTCTATGTCTGGAAGATATTATGCTATGGACAGAGATAATAACTGGGATCGTATTGAAAAAGCTTATAATGCTATAGTTGGTATTGATGAAGTAGTATCAGAGACTCCAATTGAAACTCTAGAAAAATCATATGCAGAAAAAATAACAGACGAATTTGTTTTACCTGTTTTATTTGATAAAGAGGGAGCTATATCAGAAGGAGATGTAGTTATAAATTTCAATTTTAGACCAGATAGAGCTAGAGAGATAACAAGAGCTTTGAATGATAAAGAATTTTCAGGATTTAAAAGAAAATACTTAAATTTACAATACTATTGTATGAGACAGTATGATTCAACTATAGATGCTTTTACTATATATCATGATAGAGAAATAGTAAATACTTTAGGAGAAGTGATCTCTAAAAATGGATTAACTCAACTAAGAACAGCAGAAACAGAAAAATATGCTCATGTAACTTTTTTCTTTAACGGAGGAAAAGAAAGTGAATTTAAAGGAGAGGGAAGAAAATTAATAGCTTCACCAAAAGTAGCTACATATGATTTACAACCTGAAATGTCAGCTCCAGAATTAACAAAGGCAGTTTTAGAAATTTTAGAAAAAAATGAATATGATGTGATGGTTATGAACTATGCAAATCCAGATATGGTAGGTCATACAGGAGTATTTTCAGCAGCTATGCAAGCTATAAAAGTTGTAGATGAAAATATGGCTAAAGTAGTTAATAAAATATTAGAATTAGATGGAACTATATTAATAACTGCAGATCATGGAAATGCTGAAAAAATGGAAGATCCAAAAACTCATAATGCTTTCACAGCTCATACAACATACGAAGTTCCTATGATTTATGTATCTAATCATTTTAAAGGGGAATTAAATTTAGGAAAACTTGCAGATATTGCTCCAACTATGTTAGATATTTTAAATATAAAGAAACCAAAAGAGATGAATGGTGAGTCTTTAATAAAAAAATAAGTTGACATAAAAAATAAAAGATGTTAGTATAAACAAAGTTTCTAAAAATAATATTTTAGGTAGAGGTTGCAGATGACAACAGTAATTTAAGGGAGTTCACAGACAAAGAACTTAAATGAAAGGGGATTTTGCCGAAATAAAAAATAGGTTGAAGTTTTTTATTGGGTGTATAAATAATATTTATACAACTGTCATTAAAAAGGGATTTTTAATGTTGAGCTATCCAAAGTTTGTAATATACTTACAGATTAGCTACCGTATCATCATAATACGGTAGCTTTTATTTTGCCTAAAATTATGGAACTAAAAAATTGGGAGGTTTTAGGGAAAATGAATGGGATTTTAGAATTATTAAAGTTAAGTCCAGTAGGAGTGTTAGCAACACTTATGTTTTTTGGATACGATGCACTGATTGCAGCACCACTTGCAACAGTATATGCAGCATTAGTTGCTGTAATTGTAGAGAGAAGAAGTATGAATGAACTTATGGATGCAGTAATAACAAATGCAAGAGAGATGCAAGTGGCTTTTTATATACTTATGGTTGCTTATGCAATGGCTGAGGTATTTATGTCTACAGGAGTTGGAGCATCAATTATAAATTTAGCCTTAAATGTAGGATTAACAGGAAGATCAGTTGCAGTAGTAGGAGTAATTGTAACTTCTGTTTTATCAATAGCAACAGGAACAAGTTGGGGAACTTTTGCCGCATGTGCTCCAATATTCTTATGGCTTAATCATATAGTTGGAGGGAATATATCTTTAACTGTAGGAGCTATTGCTGGAGGAGCTTGTTTTGGAGATAATATTGGATTAATTTCAGATACAACAATAGTTAGTTCTGGAATTCAAAGAGTGGAAGTTATTAAAAGAATTAGACATCAAGGATTCTGGTCAGGATTAGTTTTAATACTTGGAATAATTGCTTTTTATATAGCGGGAATAGTTATGGATCTTCCAACAACATCAGGACATGCAGCAGCAGCAATTGCTCAAATACCAGATAATGTCTGGAAAGTTTTAGCTGAAAAAAGAGAATCAGCAGTTATTTTATTAAATCAAGTTAAAACTGGTGTTCCAACATACATGATAGTTCCTTTAATTCTTGTATTAATTTGTGCGATTAGAGGAATGACAACATTACTATGTTTATTTGTAGGTATTTTTTCAGCATATTTACTTGGAACTTTTGCAGGAACAATAACAGATACAAAAACATTTTTAAATATGATAATGTCTGGATTTGCCGGAGCAGGATCATGGGTTATAGTTATGATGATGTGGATTGCAGCATTTGGTGGAATAATGAAACTTATGGATGCCTTTAGACCTCTATCAAATTTAATTATAAAGATATCTAAAAATGTAAGACAATTAATGTTTTATAATGGAGTATTGTCTATATTAGGAAATGCTGGTCTTGCAGATGAAATGGCACAAATTGTAACTATAGGACCAATTATAAAAGAGATAGTTGATAAAAATGTAGAAGGTTCACCAGAAGATATGGAGAAGTTAAGACTTAGAAATGCTACGTTTAGTGATGCACTTGGAGTTTTCGGATCACAACTTATACCTTGGCATGTATATATTGGATTTTATCTAGGAATTATTCAAGCAGTATATCCGTTATATACATTTACTGCAGGTAACATTATAAAATATAATTTTTTAGCAATGATTGCAGTATCTACAATATTACTAGCAACTTTAACAGGATTAGATAGATTTATTCCGAAGTTTGGATTACCGAGTGAACCTCAAGTTAAATTAAAAAACAAAAAATAAATTGAGACTCTATAGGAAACTATAGAGTTTTTTATTTAACTTTTGACAATTTAAATAAATTATATTATAACTAAGAGAATGAAAAAATAAAAAAAGGAGGTAAAAATGATAACAATTTCACTTATTTTAATAATAATTGCAATAATAATAACAGAAAAAAGGGGAATTCCTTGGTTTTTGTATCATCATATAGGAGAAAATGGAGTTTCAAAAGAATGGTTTGAAGAACATTTGAAAATTATAGATAGATTAAAGATGAAGACACTTAGAAATAGAGATGTTAAAACTAGTTTAGAAGAAAAAGGTAAATTAGATAAAAATAGTATCTTATTAACATTTGATGATGGATATTATAACAATTATAAATATGCACATCCACTATTAAAAAAATATAATATGAAAGCAACAATATATTTAAACACAGCTTACATGGAAGATGAAAAAAATAGAAAGTTTGAATATTTAAGTTGGAAAGAGATTGAAGAGATGTCAGAAAGTGGTGTTTGGGATATACAATTACACTCACATAGACATATGCCAATTTTTGTGAATATTAATTTAGAAAGAGTAGTAGAAGAAAAAGATTTGTTAGATAGAGATATTCAATATTTATATTCTGGAAAAGCAAAAATAGGATATCCAATTTTAGGTAAAAGAGGGGAATATTCATCAAAAGGGATAATAGTTACAGAACATGCAGCAGAAAAATTTAAAAATTTTTATGATAACTTAAATTTAGAATATTCAGAAAAAATAAAAGAGTGTCAAAAATATATAGATACCAGTTTAAAAGATTGGTTTAAATATGAAGATGATACAATGGCAGAAAGAAGAATATCAATGGATTTAGATGAAAATATAAGAAAAATAAAAGAACATTGCAGAATAACTCCTACATTTTTTTGCTGGCCATGGGGACATAAGAATAAAATGACAGTAGATATTATGAAAAGAAAGGGAATATATGGCTTTGTAACTACAAGAAAAGGAACTAATAGTTTAAAAATAGATGTAGAAAATATAAAAAGAGTAGAGCTTAGAAAATTTACACCACTTAAATTTAAATTAAATGTTCTGGTTACAAGAAATTACTTCTTAGGAAGAGTGTATCAGTTATTATCTTAAAATTTAAGGAGGGAAAATGATATCAGTAGGAATTATAACGTATAATGAAGAATTTAGATTAGGAAGAACATTAGAAGCAGTAAAAGAGTTTGCAGATGAGATAGTTATAGTAGATAGCTTTAGTACAGATAATACAATAGAAATTGCAAGAGAATACGGAGCACGAATATTTCAAAGAGAATGGATAGGATATGGCGATCAAAAAAATTATGTTATAGAAAAGTGTCAAGGAGATTGGATTCTTTTAATTGATGCAGATGAAGTTATTATAAAAGAGTTAAAAGAAGAAATTAAAAATATAACTTATAAAAATGAAAAAACAGTATATGAAATTCCATTTAATAGTGTTTGTTTTGGAAAAAGAATAAGATTTGGAGGTTGGAGTGGAAGCTCTAGAATTAGACTTTTTAAAAAAAATAGTGGAAAGTATTCTTTAGATAAAGTTCATGAAAAATTTATAACGACAGAAAGAATAGGGAAATTGAAAAAAAGAATAGATCATTATACATATGAAGATTATGAAGATTATTTAAACAAATTTAATAGATATACTGGAGAGGGAGCTCAAGTTGCTTTTGAAAAGGGAAAAAAAGCAGGGTTATTCAATATATTATTAAATCCTATTTTTAAATTTATTAGAATGTATATATTTAGGTTGGGGGTATTAGACGGAGTAGAGGGATTGGTTTTAGCAGTGTCTAGTGCAATGTATACAAGTGTAAAATATGTTAAATTAAGAAACTTAACAATGGATTATAATGAATTTAAAAATAGATAGATATAAAGAATAACAGAAAGAGATTAATCTTTCTGTTATTTTTTTAAAAGAAGGAGGGAATATGATAAAAATAGAGAATTTATCTATAAGTTTTGATAATAAAAAAGTAATTGATAACTTGAATTTAACAATAAAAAAAGGAGAAAAAATAATACTTAATTCATCTTCTGGATCTGGTAAAACAAGTTTTTTAAGAGTATTGCAAGGATTTATTTTAAATTATAGTGGAGAAATAAAAATTTGCAATTTGAATTTAAATGAAAAAAATATAAAAGAGATTAGAAGTAATATATCTTATGTAAGTCAAAGAGTAGAGTTACCTCAAGGAAAAGTAAAGGATATTTTAAAAATGATTTTTAATTATTCTGTAAATAGAGGGATAGAAGTAAAAGAATTAGAAAAAAAATTACAAGAGTTTAATTTAGATAAAGAGATTTTAGAAAGAGATACTAAACAAATATCAGGTGGAGAGAGACAGAGAATAGGATTTATTATTTCTTTATATTTAAATAGAGAAATTTGGCTTTTAGATGAGATTACAGCTTCTTTAGATTTTAATATGAAGAAAAAAGTAGAAGAGTATATTTTAAATAGTGATAAAACTATAATTTTAGTATCTCATGATGAGAATTGGGATTTGTCAAAATTTAAAGAGGTGAAATGGTGATAGTAGAAGTAAGCTATCTAAAATTAGTAAGTATATTAATAGGATTTATGCCTATTATATATTTCTTGAAAAAATTCAAGATATATTTAATAAAAGATTTAATTGTTAGTATTATAAGGATGTTTATACAGTTAATAGCTGTTGGAATTTATTTAAAGTATATTTTCAATTATAACAACATTGTTATTAATATTTTATATTTAATTTTTATGATTTCAATAACGGCAATAACATGTGGAAAAAATATTAATTTAAAAAAAAGAGGATCTATTTATATTTTTTTATCAATGGCATTTATAATTAGTATTGTTTTGACAATATTTATAAAAGAGATATTAAATGAAAATCTTAGGAATGCAAGATACTTTGTTCCTATCTCTGGAATGTTATTGGGAAATATGTTAAAAACATCAATTATTTCTTTAAATAATTTTTTTAATTATTTTAAAGAAAATGAAAGTGAATATGAATATCTCATATCTTTAGGAGCTAATAAATATGAGGCTCTGCTTGGAAATGTAAGACAAAGTATACTTCTTAGTATAAAACCAATAATATCATCTGTGGCGACAATGGGACTTGTAAGTTTGCCTGGAATGATGACAGGTCAAATTTTAGGTGGAGCTTCACCTACAACAGCAATAAAATATCAAATAGGAGTGATGTTATTAATCTTAATGAGTGAATTTTATAACGTAATAATTTTACTTTTTTTAAGTATAAAATTATATTTTGATGGCTATGACATGTTAAAAGAAGAGTACTTTAAAGAATAAGAAATAGAATTTATTTACAAATATTTTTATATATGATAAAATTTAAAGTAAAATAAAATTCTAGGAGGAATCTCTAATGATAGGAATAGGAATAGTAGGACTTCCAAATGTAGGAAAGTCAACATTATTTAATGCTATAACAAAAGCAGGAGCAGCAGAAGCAGCTAACTACCCATTTTGTACTATAGAACCAAATGTAGGAATGGTAACAGTTCCAGATTCAAGATTAAATGAATTATCAAAAATAATAAATCCTCAAAGAGTTCAACATGCAACAGTTGAATTTGTTGATATTGCAGGTTTAGTTGAAGGTGCTGCAAAAGGTGAAGGATTAGGAAATAAATTTTTATCAAATATAAGAACAACAGCAGCATTATGTCAAGTTGTGAGATGTTTTGAAGATGAAAATGTAATTCATGTAAGCGGAAGTGTTGATCCAATAAGAGATATTGAAATAATTAATGGAGAACTAGTTTTAGCGGATATGGAAACTGTAGAAAAAGCAATTGAAAAACAGTCAAAATTATTTAAAGCTAAGAATAAAGAAGCTATGGCTATGATGCCAGTTTTAGAAAAATGTAAAGCCCATTTAGATGAATATAATCTATTAAAAACTTTAGTATTAACACCAGAGGAACAAGAAGTAATAAGAGGTTATCAACTACTTACTTTAAAACCGATGATGTTTGCTGCTAATGTTTCTGAAGATGATTTAGCAACTGGAAATGAATATGTTGAAATGGTAAGAAAGTATGCTGAAGATTTAGGTTCAGAAGTAGTAATTGTATCTGCAAAAGTAGAGTCAGAGCTTCAAGAGATGGAAGAAGAAGATAAAGCTGAATTTTTAGAATCTTTAGGAGTAGAAGAGCCAGGATTAAATAGATTAATAAGAGCAGGATTTAAATTACTTGGATTACAAACTTATTTCACAGCAGGAGTAAAAGAAGTAAGAGCATGGACTATAAAAATCGGAGATACAGCACCTAAAGCAGCTGGAGAAATTCATACTGATTTTGAGAGAGGATTTATTAGAGCCAAAGTAGTAGGTTTTGAAGATTTTATTAAATATTCAGGATGGAAAGGCGCACAAGAAGCGGGAGCATTAAGACTTGAAGGAAAAGAGTATATTGTTAAAGATGGAGATTTAATGGAGTTTTTATTTAACGTATAAAATTATTAAAAAAGTTGTTAAGAAAAATTACTTGACAAGCTTTAAAAAAACTAGTAAAATATTGTGGTATTGTAATTATAAGGAGGATAACTTTGATATTAAAAATAAGTCAAATTATTAATGGATCAGAAGTTGCATTTGATTATGTTGAAGAAACTATGGACTCTTTTGATTTACCTGAAGGAATAGTTATTAAAGGTAGAGCTTATGAAGAGGACGGACATTATGTAGTTGAAGGTTCTTATAGAACAGTACTTAAGTTAGAATGTGTTAGATGTTTAGCAGAAATAACGCCTATTATTCAAGGAGAGTTTTCTGGAAGATTTTTAAATCCGAAAGATTATGCTAAATTCATTGATAGCTTAAAACCAGAAGAAGAGTTTGGAGAGCTTCATTTTGAAGAAGCAGTAGCCAATGAAATAAATATATCGGAGCTGGTAAGAGAATATGTAATACTTGATTTGTCAGAATATGAGTCATGTCTTCCAGAATGTAAGGACGCCTCAGAGGTTGAAAAATATTCAAAAGAAGATATAGATCCTAGATGGCAACAATTATTAGAGATAAAAATTTAATTTTTAAAATATGTATGTATTAGGAGGGAAACTAAAATGGCAGTACCTAAGAAGAAAACTTCAAAAGCTAAAAAAAATATGAGAAGATCTCATGATGCATTAAAAGGTTCTACATTAGCAACTTGTGATAAGTGTGGAGCTCCAAGAAGACCACACAGAATTTGTCTTGCATGTGGAGATTACAACGGAAAGCAAGTGTTATCTACAGAAGCAGCAGAGTAATAAGTAATAGCTTATAAAAAAAAGCGGGATAATTAAATCTTGCTTTTTTTTATTTTCTAAAATATGGTATAATAATAAATAATACAAATATTTTAGGGGTGAGTTATGAAAATTGCAGTAGATGCCATGGGTGGAGATTATGCACCCTTAGAAACAGTAAAAGGGGCTATACAGGCACTTGAAGAAATGGAAAATCTTTCTATAATTTTAGTTGGAAAAAAAGAAGAGATTGATATAGAATTAAAAAAATATAATTGTAACATAGAGAGAATATCAATAGTTGATGCAAGAGAAGTTGTTGAAATGGATGATGATCCTATAATAGCTATAAAAGCAAAGAAAGATTCTTCAATGAATAGAATGTTAGAATTAGTTAAAAGTGGTGAAGCAGATGCTTCAGTTTCAGCTGGAAATACGGGAGCACTAATTAGTTCTAGTCAGTTAAAATTAAGAAGAATTAAAGGTGTTTTAAGACCTGCAATAACAACAATATTTCCAGGGAAAAAAAGAGATATTGTCCTTATGGATGTTGGTGCTAATTCTGATTGCAGAGCAGATTTTATAAACCAATTTGCTACAATGGGTAGTGTTTATTATGAAGAGATGTTTTCGATTGAAAAACCTAAAGTTGGTTTATTAAATATAGGTTCTGAAGAGGGAAAAGGAAATGAAATAACAAGGCAGTCTTATGATCTACTTAAAGAAAATAAAAATATAAATTTTATTGGGAATGTTGAAAGTAGAGATATGATGGATGGAGAAGTAGATGTAGTGGTGACGGATGGATTTACAGGAAATATGGTGTTGAAAACTGCTGAAGGAGTTTCTAAATTTGTATTTTCATTATTAAAAGAGGAAATTAATAAAAGTTTTGTAGGAAAGATTGGAGCTTTATTACTAAAACCTATATTTAAAAAAATGAAAAATAAGTTGGATTCATCTGAATATGGAGGAGCTTTATTTTTGGGAATAAATGGAATATCAATAAAAGCCCATGGGAACTCAAGTTCTAAAGGGATAAAAAATGCTATTAAAGTTGCTAACAAATTTGCAGAAGATAAATTTATTGAAAGATTAACAGAGGTTATGCAGCAAGACTAAGGAGGAAGAAATGAAACTTAAAAATGTTGGAATAATAGGATTAGGAACATATGTCCCTGAGAGAATAATGACAAATTTTGATTTTGAAAAAATAATTGAAACATCCGATGAATGGATAAGAAGTAGAACAGGAATAGAGGAAAGAAGATTTGCAAGTGAAGAGCAAGCAACATCTGATTTAGCAGCTGAAGCAGCAAAAAAAGCTATAAAAAAATCTGGAATTTCAGTAGAAGATATAGATATGATTTTACTTGCAACAACAACACCAGACTATCCAATACAGAGTACAGCTTGTGTAGTTCAAGAGTTAATAGGAGCAGTAAATGCAGCAGCTTTAGATGTAAATGCAGCTTGTAGTGGTTTTGTGTATGCATTGACTATGGCTAAAGGTTTAATTTCATCAGGAATGAATAAAAATATATTAGTAATAGGAGCAGAAGTTTTATCTAAGTGTGTAGATATGCAAGATAGAAATACTTGTGTTTTATTCGGTGATGGAGCAGCAGCAGCAGTAGTATCTGAAGTAGAAGAAGGATATGGTATAATCTCGCAATTCTTAGGTGCGGAAGCAGATACAAAAGGATCTTTAAGAACACCTGCAGGAGGAACAAGAAAGCCTTTGAGCCAGGAAGTTTTAGAAGAGAGATCAAATTTCTTACAAATGAAAGGACAAGATGTATTTAAGTTTGCAGTTAAAGCTTTACCAAAGGCTACTATTGAGGCCTTAAATGGAGCAGGCTTAGAAGCTGAAGATATAAACATGGTATTCCCTCATCAAGCTAATAGTAGAATAATTGATTCAGCATCAAAGAGATTAGGAATTTCTATGGATAAGTTTTATTTAAATTTAAATAAATATGGAAATACATCATCAGCTTCAATTGGATTAGCTCTTGGAGAGGCTCTTGAAAAGGGATTAGTAAAAAAAGGAGATATGATTGCTTTAACAGGATTTGGAGCAGGATTAACTTATGCATCGATGATAATAAAATGGTGTTATTAAATAAAAAAATTGACAGAAGAAAAGTAATATGATATATTAAAAAACAGGTGTTATTTTTTAGAAAAAGGAGTGTTTATGAATAAAATTGCTTTTGTATTTCCAGGACAAGGAACTCAATATATTGGAATGGGAAAAGAACTTTATGAAAATAATGAATTAGCTAAAAATGAATTTGATAAAATATTTTCAAGTTTAGATATTGATTTAAAATCAGTTATGTTTGAAGGAACAGAAGAGGAGTTAAAGGATACAAAAAATACTCAACCAGCTATTGTTGCAATGAGCTTAGTTTTAGAAAAGTTATTAAGAGCTAAAGGAATTGTTCCAGATTATGTAGCAGGGCACTCTGTTGGTGAATATGCAGCTATTGGTTCAGCAGGATTCTTATCTATGGAAGATGCAGTAAAGTTAACTTCTTTAAGAGGGAAAGCAATGAGTGAAGTTTCGGCAAAAGTATCAGGATCTATGGCCGCAATTATAGGGATGGAGTCAGATAAAATAGTAGAACTTTTAAAAACTATTTCAGGAATTGTAGAGGCAGTTAATTTTAATGAACCAAAACAAACTGTTATAGCAGGAGAGAAAGAAGCGATAACAAATGCTTGTGTACTGTTAAAAGAAAATGGAGCTAGAAGAGCTATGGAACTTGCGGTTTCAGGACCTTTCCATTCATCATTAATGAAACCGGCAGGAGATATTTTAAAAGAGGAATTAAATAATTTTAATTTTAAAGATTCTGAAATACCACTAATAGGAAACACAACAGCAACTGAAATAAAAACAGTAGATTTATTAAAAGATGAACTATATAATCAAAGTTTTGGACCAGTAAAGTGGGTTGAAACAATTAGAAATCTTAAGAATTTAGGTGTAACAAAAATCTATGAAATTGGTCCTGGAAAAGTATTAAATGGATTAATAAAAAAGATTGATAAAGAAATTGAAGTAATAAATATAGAAAAGCTTGAAGATTTAAATTAAGTAAAGCGATAAAACTTGAAAAAATATATTAAATTTGATAATATATTTATATAAAATACCCAAAATTTAAGGAGGAAAATAAATGTTAGATAAAATAAGAGAAATAGTAGTAGAGCAATTAGGAGTAGATGCAGATCAAGTTACTTTAGAAGCAAATTTCGTAGAGGATTTAGGAGCAGATTCATTAGATACAGTAGAATTAATAATGGCTTTTGAAGAGGAATTTGATGTAGAAATCCCTGATACAGATGCTGAAAAAATCAAAACTGTACAAGATGTAGTAAACTACATTGAGTCAACAAATAAGTAAGATGAATTTAAAGGGGTATGTAAGTACCCCTTTAGTTGTATTTTTTGGAAAAAATTAAAAGAGGTGAAATTTATGAGAAGAGTAGTTGTAACAGGTTTAGGACTTATAACGTCGTTAGGAACGGGAGTAGAAAAATCTTGGGAAGCTATAAAATCAGGAGAGTGTGGAATAAAAGAGATTACATCTTTTGATACAACTGATAGTGCTATTAAAATAGCTGGAGAGGTAACAGATTTCGATCCTACTGAATTTGGAATAGAGAAGAAAGAGATAAAAAAATTAGCTAGAAATACTCAATTTGCAATAGCAGCAACAAAGATGGCTTTAGAGGATTCTGGATTAGTTATTGATGAAAATAATTGCACAAAAGTTGGAACTATTGTATCATCTGGTATTGGTGGAATTGAAATTTTTGAAGATCAACATAAAAATATGTTAGAAAAAGGTGTTAGAAGAATATCACCATTTACAATTCCGGCTATGATTAATAATATGGCTTCGGGAAATGTAGGGATTTATTTTGGTGCAAAAGGACCAAATAAAGCTGTTGTAACAGCTTGTGCTGCTGGAACCCATTCAATAGGAGATGCCTATGAAATGATAAAATCTGGGAGAACAGATGCAATGATAGCTGGAGGAACAGAGGGATGTATTACTAAATTTGCAATTAACTCATTTGCTAATATGAAAGCTTTATCAACAAGAAATGATGAGCCATTAAAAGCATCAAGACCATTTTCAGAAGATAGAGATGGATTTGTAATGGGTGAAGGAGCAGGTATATTAATTTTAGAGGAATTAGAGCAAGCAAAAGCTAGAGGAGCTAAAATTTATGCTGAAGTAGTTGGTTACGGTGAAACTTGTGATGCTTATCATATAACATCACCATCAGAAGGTGGAGAAGGTGCAACAAGAGCTTTTAAAATGGCAATGGAAGAGGGGAATATAAAACCTGAAGAAGTTGGATATATCAATGCTCATGGAACGTCAACACCTGCAAATGATAAAAATGAAACAGCTGCAATAAAAGATGCCTTTGGTGAATCAGCTTATACAATGAATATTTCATCTACAAAAGGAGCAACAGGACATGGTCTTGGAGCTGCTGGAGGAATTGAAGGGGTAATAATATCTTTAGTATTATCAGAAGGAGTTATTCCGCCAACAATTAATTTAGATAAGCAAGATCCAACATTGGATTTAAATTATACACCAAACAAAATGGTAAAAAGAGATGTTGAAGTAGCAATGTCAAGTTCATTGGGATTCGGTGGTCATAACGCTGTAATAGCCATGAGAAAATACAAATAAAAGGGAGAGAGATAAGTGAGAAGATCATTTCTAGAATTAGAAAAAAAAATAGGATATACTTTTAAAAATAAGGACCTATTAAAAAATGCACTTATCCATAGATCTTTTGGAAACGAACATACAAAATATAAAAAAATAAATAATGAAAGACTAGAACTGTTAGGTGACGCAGTTCTAGACTTAATTGTTACAGAACATTTGTATAAAAGTTATCCAAATGCTTTAGAGGGAGACCTTGCAAAGCTAAAGGCTATGGTAGTAAGTGAACCAGTACTTGCAAAAATATCAAGAGCGTTAGAGTTCGGAGAATATTTAATGTTAAGTAAAGGAGAGGAATTAACTGGTGGAAGAGGGCGTAACTCTATATTAGGAGATGTTTTTGAAGCTATTTTAGGTGCAGTTTATTTAGATTCAGATTTTATAGCAGTAAAAGAGATTGCAATGGTACATTTAAGATATTCAATAGAACATATTAATGAAAATGAAGAAATTTTGGATTTTAAAACAATTTTACAAGAGTATAGTCAAAAAGAATATAAGATTATTCCAATTTATGAAGTTGTAAATGAAGATGGTCCAGATCATCTAAAGATATTTGAAGTATCTGTTAAAATAAAAGATGAATTATTGGGAATTGGGAAAGGAAAAAATAAAAAAAGTGCAGAACAAGCAGCAGCGAAAGATATTTGTAAAAGATTAGGAGTAAAGCTTTATGAAACACTATAATATTCCAATATTTATAAGTCATTTTGGATGTCCAAATGACTGTGTATTTTGTAATCAAAAAAAAATAAATGGCAGAGAAACAGATGTAAGTCTTGAGGATGTTGAAAACATAATCGAAACATACTTAAAAACTCTTCCAAAAAAATCCAAGAAAGAAGTGGCTTTTTTTGGTGGAACTTTTACAGGAATTTCTTTTGATTTACAAAAAAAATACTTGGAAGTTGTGAACAAATATATTAAATTAAATTTAATTGATGGAATAAGATTATCAACAAGACCAGATTATATTGATAAAAAAATTATAGATTTACTGGTAGAGTTTAATGTAACAACAGTGGAATTAGGAGTGCAATCTTTAGATGAAAATGTATTAAAGCAAAGTCATAGGTTCTATCCTGTAGAAAAAGTATATGAAGCATCTAAAATGATAAAAGATGCTGGAATACAACTGGGAATACAATTAATGCTAGGCCTTCCTGGTTCAACTTGCAAAAGTGATTATAATAGTGCCAAAAAGGTTGTTGAAATAGAACCGGATATAGCTAGAATTTATCCGACACTAATTATAAAAGAAACTGAAATGGCTGAAATGTTTAAAGAGGGTACTTATAGACCATTAACAATAGAAGAGGCTGTAAATAGCTGTAAAAAGATATATTCATTGCTTGAATACAATAATATAAATGTTGTTAGAGTTGGGCTACAACCTACAGAGGAATTAAATGATAGTGAAAATGTGTTAGGTGGACCTTATCATCCAGCTTTTAGAGAGTTAGTTGAAGGAGAAATATATTTTGATTTTTTAACTAGTGATAGATTTAGTAATTCTAATTTAGAAATAGAAGTTAATGAGAAAAATGTTTCTAAAATTATAGGAATGAAAAAAATAAATAAAGATAGATTAGGAAAAAGGTTTAATTTAAAAATAAATAAAAATTTAAATCAAGAGACAATTGTTATTAATGGAAAAATTTATACAAGAAAAGAGGTTCTTAGGGGAGAGATAGATGAACCAAATAATAATAAATGCTAATAAATTTAAAACTAGAGCAGTAATATTAGAAAATAAAAAAGTAATGGAAATTCACATTGAAAGAGAAGGTGAAGGAACATTAAATGGGAATATATATAAGGGAAAAGTAGCTAATGTATTACCTGGAATGGAGTCAGCCTTTGTAAATATAGGACTTGAAAAAAATGGGTTTTTATATGTTAAGGATTTAAGAGAGTTTGAAGAGAAATATTTAACAGGAATTGAAAAAAGTGAAAAACCAATAGAGGATTTGTTAAGAGTAGGAGATGATGTTGTTGTTCAAGTACTGAGTGATCCTCGAGGAAATAAAGGTGCGAGAGTTTCAACACATTATACTATTCCTGGAAAATTTTTAGTTCTTATGCCAAATAATAGTCATATAGCTATTTCAAAGAAGATAAAAGATGAAATAGAAAGAGAAAGACTTGAAAAAATATTTAAAGATATTGTTCCTGAAGGGATGGGAGTTATAATAAGAACTGCTGCTGAAGGGAAAAGTATTTATCACTTTGAAAAAGAGTTAGAGTATTTAACTAAAAGATGGGAAGAAGTAGAGCTGAAAATAAAAAAAGCTAAAATTGGAGAGGTTATTTATAAAGATAATGGAATTATTAGTAAAGTGCTAAGAGACATTATAAATAATGATATTGATGAAATAGTTGTAGATAATGAAGAAGTTTATTGGGAAATTATAGATTATATTAGAGCTTTTAGTGAAGGGAAGTTAAGAACTAAAATAAAGCTATATAAAGATAAAAAAGAGATTTTTGATGAATATGGAATTCAAAAAGAAATAGAAAAATCTTTAGAAGAAACAGTTTGGTTAGAGTGTGGAGGATCAATAGTTATTCAAAAGACAGAAGCTCTTGTTAGTATTGATGTAAATACCGGAAAAAATATAGGTAGTTTGAATTTAGAAGAGACTGTTGTTAAAACTAATGTAGAAGCTGCGGAGGAAATAGCAAGACAATTACGTATAAGAAACTTAAGTGGAATAATAATAATAGATTTTATAGATATGAAAATTGAAGAAGATAAAGAAAAAGTAATTAAAGCTTTAGAAAATGGATTAAGTAAGGATAGAGTTAAAAATAATATTATTCATTTTACAGATTTGGGTTTAATTGAAATGACAAGAAAAAGAACAGGAAAACCATTAAGTTATTATTTTCAAGATGAATGTCCACATTGTAAAGGAACAGGGAAAATAAAAGGAAGACGTGCAATTGTAGAAAGTATAATTAAGGAATTGAAAGAAGTAATAGAAGAAAAAGATATAAGCCATATTAAAATAATAACTAAAAAAAGTGTTAAAGAAAAAATAGAGGAAATATATTTAGACTTTATAAAAAGTCTTTTGGGAAATTACGGGAAAACAATTGAAATATTAGATAATGGCAAAGAGTTAATAAAAGATTATGAAATATTAATGGAAAGATAGGTAGTTATATGAAAATAGCATTATACTCAGGAACTTTTGATCCAATAACAAAGGGACATCAAGAAATTATAAAAAGAGCAAGCAAAATGTGTGAAAAATTAGTTGTTGCAGTTTTAGTTAATAAAAATAAAAAAACTTGGTTTTCACAGGCAGAAAGAAAAGAAATGGTTCAGAGTGTATTGCAAGATATTCCAAATATTGAGATCATAGAGTATGATGGATTATTAGTTGATTACATGGCAAAAATAGATTGTAAATATATTATAAGAGGTTTAAGAGCTGTAGCTGATTATGAATATGAACTAACTCTCGCATATGGAAATTTCGAAATATCTTCAGGAGAAGTAGAAACTGTTTTTATACCATCATCTAAGAAATATTTATATATAAGTTCATCTCTTGTAAGAGAGGTAGCTTCATATGATGGGAAACTTGACAATTATTTAGATGATAGGATAGTGGAAAAAATTAGAGTTAGGTCAAAGGAGCAGAAGTAGTGGCAAAAACTAAAAGTTTTTATATTTGTAGTGAATGTGGTTATAAAACTATTAAATGGCAAGGAAAATGTGATAGTTGTGGAGAATGGGGAACTTTTGAAGAGGAAATAGAAGTGCCGTTATTGTCTACTAAAATAAATAGTAATAATTTAAATTCTAATTCAAAAAGTAAGGTAGTTTCTTTTTCGAATATTCAAATAGAAAAAAACTTTAGATATAAAACAACTATATCTGAATTTGATAGATTATTAGGAGGGGGACTTGTAAAAGGAGAAGTAGTACTTTTAACAGGAAATCCTGGAATTGGAAAATCTACATTATTATTACAAACAGCAAAAGAGTATTCAATATATGGAGAAGTACTATATGTATCTGGAGAGGAATCTCCAGCACAGATAAAATCAAGAGGTGAAAGACTAGGAATAACTTCAGATAATATATATTTAATGTCTGAAACAGATATTCAAAGTATCTATGAATATGTTTTAACTAAGAAACCTAAGATTGTTATTGTAGATTCAATACAAACATTGTATAATTCAGCTATAGATTCTATTCCTGGAACACCTACGCAAATAAGAGAGTGTACCTTAAAAATAGTAGAACTTGCTAAAAAAAATGAAGTGTCATTTTTTATAGTAGGACATATTACAAAGGATGGAAAGGTTGCAGGACCTAAAATGTTAGAACATATGGTCGATGCTGTCTTTCAATTTGAAGGTGAAGAGGGGCTTTTTTATAGAATATTAAGAAGTGAAAAAAATAGATTTGGTTCAACTAATGAATTAGCAGTATTTAGTATGGAAGATAATGGAATACAAGAAGTAAAAAATTCATCTGAATTTTTTTTAAGTGAAAGAGAAGAGAAAAATATAGGGAGTATGGTTGTTCCTGTATTAGAAGGAACTAAAGTTTTTTTACTTGAAATACAAACCTTATTAACAGATTGTGTAATGGGAATACCAAAAAGAATAGTTCAAGGATTTGATAGAAATAGAATTCAAATTCTAATAGCTATAGCAGAAAAAAGAATGAAATTAAGCTTAGGGATGAAAGATTTTTTTATAAATATTCCAGGTGGATTATCTATAAAAGATCCAGCAGCAGACTTAGGTGCACTAATATCTTTAGTTTCTCTTTATAAAAATGTGGCTATAAGTCAAAAAATAGCTGCTGTTGGAGAACTTGGTTTAAGAGGAGAGATTAGAAAAGTATTTTTTATAGAAAAAAGGCTAAGAGAACTTGAAAAACTAGGATTTAAAGGAGTTTATGTTCCAGAAGCTAATAGAAAAGAGATAGAAAAAAATAGTTATAAAATGAAAATAATATATTTAAAAAATTTAGAAGAATTTTTAGAAAGGATAAGTAAAGATGAATAGTCCAGAATTTTTAGAAATCCTTTCTCTTGTGGCTCCTGGGACAAAATTGAGAGAAGGAATACATAATATATTAGATGGTGAAATGGGTGCATTAATTGTAATTGGTAGAGACAGTGAAGTTGAAAAGATAATGGATGGAGGATTTGAAATAAATTGTGAATATACTCCTGAAAAAATATTTGAATTATCAAAAATGGATGGGGCAATAATAGTAGATGAAAGTATAAGTACAATACATTCAGCCAATGTTCATCTTCAACCAAATATGAGATTTTCAACAACAGAGAGTGGGACAAGACATAGAACTGCTCAAAGGGTGGCAAAGCAAGCAGATAAACTAGTGATAGCTATATCTGAGAGAAAAAGAGTAATTACAATTTATAAAGGTGAGATGAAACATAGATTAAGAAGTTCAACAGAACTTATGGCTGAAGCATCTCAAGGATTAAATACTTTAGAACGTTATAGATTCGTTTTAGATAAAGCTCTTGGAAATTTAACTATTTTAGAACTAGATGATCTTGTTACTTTATATGAGGTAACTGTAGTACTTCAAAGGTTTGAAAAAGTAACTAGAATATTTCAAGAGATGAATAATTATATGGTAGAACTTGGTGCTGATGGAAGACTTGTAAAACTTCATTTAAATGACTTAGTTCAAGATATTGAAAGTGAAAAAGAAGATTTCTTAAGAGATTATTGGAATGATACAAATTCTCAATTTGATATAGACGAAATAACAGATAGATTGTCTAAATTAACAGATGATGATTTGAAAGAATTGGAAAAAATATCTTCTGTTTTAGATTATCCTAAGACTTATTCAGCTTTAGGGAATAGAGTAACTCCAAAGGGGTATAGAATTTTAGATAAGATAACAAAATTAACTAAGAGAGATATAGAAAAAATAGTTCAAACTTACGGAAATCTATCAAAAATACAGGAAGCTTCAATAGAAGAGCTTTTAGAGATAAAAGGAATAAGTAAATTTAAAATAAAAGCAATTCAAACAGGATTAAAAAGATTAAAAGTAACCGTTGAATTAGAAAAATAATCTACTCTTAAGGGTAGATTTTTTTGTATTAAAATGTTAGTATACACTATAGGGGCATACCCTATATAGGAGGCGGATATGGAAAAGAAATTTAAAATTGGAAATGTAACGTGTCAAAGTTGTGTTGCTTTAATAGAAAAGGTATTAAGTGGAACAGAGGGAATAGAAGAGTCAAAAGTAAATTTAGCAACAGAAGAGTTAACTGTAAAATTTGATGAAAATAAAATAAGTGAAAAAGAGTTTAAAGAAAAATTGGAAATACTTGGATATAAAGTTGAAGATATGAAGAGCAATCTTAAAGAAGTATTGTTTTCTATATCAGGATTACATTGTCAAAGTTGTGTTGCAAATGTTGAAAAAATAATAGGAAATCTAGATGGTGTAGAAAATATAAGTGTTAATTTAGCAACAGAAAAGGGAAAAGTTGAATACGATTCTAGTAAAATAAAATTATCAGAGATTTTTTTAAGTATTGAACCTTCTGGATTTAAAGGTGAAAGAATAACAGAAGCTGTAATTGACGAAAGAGAAGAAAGAAAAAAAATAGAATTAAAAAGAGAGTTTAATGAATTTTTAACAGCAATAGTTTTCGGAGTGATAATATTTTATATTTCAATGGGAAGTATGATGGGATTACCAATTCCAACATTCATGCATTATGATACAAATCCTAAAACTTTTGCAATTGTTCAACTTATTTTATCAATTCCAGTAATTTATGTTGGAAGAAGATTTTATACTGTGGGATTTCAAAAATTAAAAATGAAATCTCCTAGTATGGATTCTTTAATCGCTTTAGGAACTGGAGCAGCTTTTGCCTATAGTTTATATAGTACTTTTGAAATTTTCCAAGGACATTTAGAGTTTGTTCATAATTTGTACTATGAATCAGGTGTTGTAATAATAGCTTTAATTTCATTGGGAAAATATTTAGAAAAGGTGAGTAAAGGGAAAACCTCTGAAGCTATAAAGAAATTAATGAATTTACAAAGTAAAAGAGCTAATTTGTATAGAGGAACTAAAATAGTAACTGTGGATATAGAGGAAATTGAAAAAGGTGATGTTTTACTAATAAAACCTGGAGAGTCTGTACCAACAGATGGTGAAGTAGTTGATGGAATATCAAATATTGATGAATCTATGTTAACAGGAGAAAGTATTCCAATTAAAAAAATAATTGGATCAAAGGTTTATGGTGCTACAATTAATGGAACAGGTAGTTTAAAAGTAAAAGTTACAGAAACTGGAGAGAATACAACAATTTCTAAAATAATAAAATTAGTGGAGGATGCACAAGGAACAAAAGCACCAATAGCTCATTTAGCTGATGTAATATCAGGATATTTTGTACCTGTGGTAATAGGAATTGCTATTTTAGCAAGTGTATTGTGGTATTTAGTTGGAAAATTTGGAATATATTCATTAGATTCAGAACCAAGTGTATTTGCATTAAAAATATTAATTTCTGTTTTAGTAATTGCCTGTCCTTGTTCTTTAGGACTTGCAACACCAACAGCAATAATGGTTGGAACTGGAAGAGGAGCAGAACTAGGAATTCTTATAAAATCTGGTGAAGCTTTGGAAAAAGCATATAAAGTGGATACTGTAATTTTTGATAAAACAGGGACAATAACAGCAGGAAAACCAACAGTAACAAATATAAAAAGTGTAAAATTACAAGAAGATATTATTATAAAAGTAGTTGCTAGTTTAGAACAAAATTCAGAACATCCTTTAGGAGAAGCAGTTTTAAGAGAGGCAAATATAAGAAAACTTGATTTGTATACTGTGAGAGATTTCACTTCTAAAACAGGAAAGGGAATAGTAGGAGTGCTTGAAAATACACCAGTTGGAGATGTTGAAGTTATTGTAGGAAATAAAAAAATAATGGATGAATACAATATTGATATTAGTAATCATCTAGATGAAAGCATAAAACTTTTTGATGAAGGAAAAACAGTTATTTATTTAGCTACTAAAAAAGGGTATTTAGGTTTAATAGCTATAGCAGATAAAGTAAAAGAAACATCAAAAGAAACTGTAGAAGAGTTGAAAAAAATAGGAATAGATGTAATAATGTTAACAGGTGATAATGAAAGAACTGCAAAAGCTATAGCAAAAGAGGTTGGAATAGAAAAAATTATAGCAGAGGTAAGTCCAAAAGATAAATATCGAAATGTAAAAATGTTACAAGAACAAGGAAAAAAAGTAGCAATGGTAGGAGATGGAATTAATGATTCACCAGCTTTAACACAAGCAGATATAGGGATAGCTGTTGGAGGGGGAGCTGATATAGCTTTAGAAAGTGCAGATATTGTTCTTATGAGTAAAGATGTAAAAGATGTTCCTAAAGCAATTGAACTTAGTAGAGCTACTATGAAAAATATAAAAGAAAATCTATTTTGGGCATTTATTTACAATGGATTAGGAATACCTATTGCAGCAGGAATATTGTATCCAATAACAGGACATCTTTTGAATCCTATGATTGCAGGAGGAGCTATGGCTATGAGTTCGGTATCTGTTGTGACAAATGCATTGAGACTTAAATGGTTCAAATAGAGGAGGAGATATGGAAGAGAAACAAAAATATGAAATGTGTGCAGATAAAAAAAATTTAATTGTGAGAATGAATAGAATAGAGGGACAAATAAGAGGAATAAAAAGAATGATTGAAGAAGAGGAGTATTGTGATGATATTTTAAATCAAATTTCTTCAGCAAAAGCAGCCCTTGATGGAGTTTCAAAGGTAATACTAGAGAATCATTTAAGGAAGTGTGTTGTATCAGGAATAAAAAACAATGATGAGAACAGAGTAATCGATGAATTGATATATACTTTAGGGAAAATGATGAAATAAAAGTACAAAAATACCTTTAATAAAAATACAAATTATGGTATTATTTAGCTAATATAATGTATTTAGGAGGATATAATGAGAAAGATTTTAACTTTTCTAATGTCAATAATGTTAGCAATAGGATTATTTGCAGCAAAACCATTAAAAGTAGGTATTGTTTTGTCAACAGGTGGATTAGGAGATAAATCATTTAATGATTCAGCTTACAGAGGTTTAGAAGAGGCACATAAAGATTTAGGAATTAAATTTAAATATGTTGAACCAGCTTCACCAGCAGAGGATGAAGAGTTTTTAAGAGAGTACGCAGAAGCAGGTTATGATTTAATTATTGCAACAGGATTCCAAATGACACAATCAGCACAAGTTGTTGCAAAGGATTATCCAGATACAAAATTTGTAATGATTGATGATGTTGTAGATTTACCAAATGTAAAGTCTATAAAGTTTAAAGAGGAAGAGGGATCGTTTTTAGTAGGAGCAGTAGCAGGAATGATGACTAAAAACAATGCTGTTGGATTTGTTGGGGGAATGGAAAATCCACTAATTAAAAAGTTTGAAGTAGGATTTGAGCAAGGTGCAGAATATGTTAATCCAAAAGTTAAATTCTATTCTGTATATACAACTGGACCAAATCCATTTAATGACCCAGTTAGAGGAAAAGAAAATGCTATTTCTGAAATAAATCAAGGCGCAGATGTTCTTTATCATGCAGCTGGTGGAACTGGAATGGGTGTAATAGCAGCAGCGAAAGAAAAAGGTGTATATGCTATAGGAGTTGATTCTGATCAAGATGGTGTTGCTCCAGGAACTGTTTTAACTTCAATGCTTAAAAATATAGATGTAGCAGTATATGATACTATAAAATCTGTAGTAGATGGAAATTTCAAACCAGGAGTAGCTGTTTATGGAATTAAAGAGAATGGAGTTGGAACAACAAACTTTGAATATACAAAAGATATAATTGGAAAAGAAAAAATTGCAAAAATCCAAGAGATAAAAAACAAAATTATTTCAGGTGAAATTGTAGTAAAAGATAAATAAAACAAGCATGGGGGCTGATCTTAATATTGATCAGCCTTTTATTGTCTAAAAAGGAGAAAATATGGAAAAAATAGAAAGAGTAACATTAATTGTATTAGATAGTGTTGGAGTTGGAGCCTTACCAGATGCTAAAGAGTTTGGAGATGCAGGAACAAATACAATAGGAAATATAGCCCTTACAACAGGGGGATTAAATTTACCAAATATGGAAAAGATGGGACTTGGAAATATTACTGATATATTAGGTGTAGATAAAGAGGAAAATGCAATTGGAGCTTATGGAAAAGCTGAAGAAAAATCAAAGGGAAAAGATACAACAACAGGACATTGGGAAATAGCCGGTGTTGTTCAAGAAAAAGCTTTTCCAACATATCCTAATGGATTTCCTAAAGAAGTAATAGAAAGATTTGAAAAAGAAACAGGTAGAAAAGTATTGTGTAACCTTCCATATTCAGGAACAGAAGTTTTAGATGTGTATGGAGAGGAACAATTAGAATCTGGAGCTTGGATAGTTTATACTTCAGCAGATCCTGTTTTTCAAATAGCAGCTAATGAAGAAGAAGTTTCTTTGAAAGAGTTATATTTGGCTTGTGAGAAAGCTCTAGAAATTTGTTCAGAAATGGCGCCAGTTGCTAGAGTTATTGCAAGACCATATTTAGGAAGAAAAAAAGGAGAATTTAAAAGAACATCAAATAGACATGACTACTCTGTAAAACCGCCAAAAGAAACAATGTTAGATAGAATAAAAAATAGTGGATTAGATGTTATTGCTGTAGGAAAAACAAGTGATATTTTTGCAGGTGTTGGAATAACTGAGTCAAGAGGAACAAATAAAGATAATTTAGATGGAATTTTAAAAACTATAGAAGAAGTAAAAAAAGATTCAAAAGGAATTATTTTTACAAATTTAGTTGATTTTGATATGATGTATGGACATAGAAGAGATCCTAAGGGATATAAAAATGCTTTGGAGGAGTTCGATTCTTATTTGCCTGAGATTATGGAAAATTTAAAAGAAAATGAAGTTTTAATTTTAACAGCAGATCATGGATGTGATCCAACATATAAAGGTAGTGATCACACAAGGGAATATGTTCCAGTATTAGTATATGGTAAAAATTTAAAAGAAAATGTAAATTTAGGGACAAAAGTTGGATTCTCAACAATGGCAGCTACAATTGAAGATTTATTGTTAGGAAAAACTAATATATCTGGAAGTTTTATAGAAGAGCTAAAAAAATAAAAATAAATACTTAGGAGGCTTAAATGAGCGTACATATTGGTGCAAAAAAAGGTGAAATAGCAGAAACAGTATTATTACCAGGAGATCCATTGAGAGCAAAATGGATAGCAGAAACATTTTTAGAAGATGTAGTTTGTTATAATGAAGTGAGAGGAATGTATGGTTATACAGGAACTTATAAAGGAAAAAAAATATCAGTTCAAGGAACAGGAATGGGAGTTCCATCAATTTCAATATATGTAAATGAATTAATAAGAGAATATGATGTTAAAAATTTAATAAGAGTTGGAACTGCAGGTTCTTATAGAGAAGATATAAAAGTGAGAGATGTAATACTTGCAATGTCAGCTTCAACAACATCAGGAGTAAATAGACTTAGATTTTCAGGAGCAGATTATGCACCAACAGCAAATTTTGATTTATTTATGAAAGCAGCAGAAGTAGCAAAAAATAAAGGCATAAAAGTAAAAGGTGGAACTGTATTAACTTCTGATGAGTTTTATGGTGATAATTTTGAAAGTTATAAAAAATGGGCTGATTTTGGAGTTCTGTGTGTAGAGATGGAAACAGCAGCTTTATATACAATAGCAGCGAAATATAATGTAAAAGCATTAACTATTTTAACAATTTCAGACTCTTTAGTAACAGGTGAAGAAACAACATCTCAAGAGAGACAAACAACATTAAAAGAAATGATAGAAATAGCATTAGAGAGTATATAGGAGAGGATATGAAATTAACAAGAGAAGAGATTTTAAAATATATAGATATGGCAATTGAAGTAAGAGAAAATGCATATACACCATATTCTATGTTTAAAGTAGGAGCAGTTGTAATAGGAGATAATGGAAATGTTGTAAGAGGTGCTAATATAGAAAATGCATCATATGGGTTGTCGAATTGTGCAGAGAGAAGTGCAATATTTTCAGCATTAAGTCAGGGAGTAAAAAAAATTGAAGGGATAGTTGTTGTAGCAGATACAACAGGTCCAGTAAGTCCATGTGGAGCTTGTAGACAGGTTATAAAAGAGTTTGCTACAGATGATATAACAATTGTACTTGCAAATTTAAATAAAGATTATAAAGTTATGACTATGGAAGAGTTATTACCATATGGATTTGAACTTTAAAAAAAGTAGGATTTAGTTTAAACTAAGTCCTTTTTTTTACATTAGTTGACAAATAAACTAGTATATTTTATTATAGTAATATACTGATACATGGAGGATGAATAATGGCAAGAGAAAATAGCAACTCAGCATATGCATATAAAGTTTTAAAAAGAAATATATTTGAATTGAATTTAAAACCAGGAAGTGAGTTAAGTGAAAAATTAATTGGTGAAAAACTAGGAATGAGTAGAACTCCAATTAGAGAAGCTTTAATTTTATTAAAACATGATAAACTTATAGAGAGTATTCCACAAAAAGGAACTTTTGTAACTAAAATAAGTGCTCAAAAAGTATTAGAAGCTAAAGTTTTAAGAGTTGCTCTTGAAACAGCTGCTTTTGAAAGAGCTGTAGAAAGAGTTGATGAAGAGTTTATTGAAGATTTAAGAACAAATATAAAAATGCAAAGAGTATATTGTGATGGAAATAGAAACTATTTAGAGTTTCATAAATTGGATAATGATTTTCATCAAATGATATTTAATAAAGCTGAGATCTCAGGATTGTGGGAATTAGCCATGAATGGAACTGGGCAGTATCAAAGAGTAAGAGTTTTAAATGCTAAAAATAAAGTTAGTGATGTGTCTGTTGTAGAAGAACATGAAGAAATACTTTTAGCCCTTGAGAATAAAGAGATAGATAAGTTAAGAGCAATGCTAGAGCACCATTTAGGAAGAACTTTATTAAAACTAAAAGAACTAGAAGATGAGAATCCAGAGTATTTTGAAAAGATTGAAGAAATACAAAAAGAAGATTTTTTTATAATGTTAAAATAAAACTTGAACTTTAAAAAAAAATAAAGTATACTTATGAACATAAAAGATAAAGTGAACTATAAAAGAACGATTTGTTTGTTTTTAAAAAAATAAAAAGTGAAAATTTATTTTCAAAAAGTATATTATTATTTTTAGGGGGATAGAGAAATGGAAAAATTTAGAATTGAAAGTGATTCAATAGGAAGTTTACAGGTTCCATCAGAAGCATATTATGGAGTACAAACACTAAGAGGAAAAAACAATTTTCATATAACAGGATACACTGTAAATACTGATTTTATAAAAGCTTTAGCCTATGTAAAAAAAGCATCAGCAATAGCTAATTTAGAAGCGGGAGTATTAGAAGAAGATGTAGTGAAAGCTATGGTAACTGCTTCTGAAGAAATTATTTCTGGTAAATTTTTAAATGAATTTATAACAGATGTAATTCAAGGTGGAGCAGGAACATCTATGAATATGAATATAAATGAAGTTATAGCAAATAGAGCTGGAGAATTATTAGGTGGAGAATTAGGGAAGTATGATAAAGTTCATCCAAATGATCATGTAAATTATGGACAATCAACAAATGACGTGATTCCTACAGCAGGAAAATTAGCACTACAAATAATGTCAGAAAGTTTTTTAAAAACTTTAGAAAAATTAAACGCAGTTTTAATAGAGAAAAGTATAGAATTCGATGGCGTTATAAAAATGGGAAGAACTCATTTACAAGATGCAGTACCTATTAGATTAGGTCAAGAATTTAAAGCTTATGCTCAACCAATATCAAGAGATATTAAGAGAATAAGATTAGCTTTAGATGATTTGAAAACTGTAAATATGGGAGCAACAGCAGTTGGAACAGGAATAAATGCAGATACAAAATACGTTGAAGATGTAGTTAGAATATTGTCAGAAGTATCTGGAGTAGAGTTTGTTCAAGCTGAGGATTTAGTGGATGGTACTAGAAACTTAGATAGTTTTGTATGGTTATCGTCAGCATTAAAAGTTACAGCAGTAAACCTGTCTAAAATGGCAAATGATTTAAGATTAATGGCTTCTGGTCCAAAAACAGGATTATATGAGATTAATTTACCACAACAGCAACCAGGATCATCAATAATGCCAGGAAAAGTAAACCCTGTTATTCCAGAAGTAATGAATCAAGTATGTTTTCAAATATTTGGAAATGATCATACAATAACAAAAGCTGCAGAGGCTGGACAGTTAGAATTAAATGTATTTGAACCAGTTTTATTCTTTAACTTATTCCAATCAATTGAAATTTTAAAAAATGGAGTAAATACTTTAATTGAAAATTGTTTAGTTGGAATAACAGCAAATAAAGAAAGATGTCAGCATTTAGTGGATATTAGTGTTGGGACAATAACTGCTTTAAATCCACATATAGGATATAAAAATGCATCAGATATAGCTAAAACTTCAATAAGAACAGGAGTTCCTGTTGTAGAATTAGTTTTAGAAAGAAAATTGTTAACTAAAGAGGAGTTAGATATTATTTTAAATCCTTTTGAAATGACAAAGCCAGGAATTCCAGGAAAACAATTAATGAAAAATAGATAAAAAAATGAGGTTGATCAAAAATGATCAACCCCTTTTTTATATATTTAAGAATTTATTAATATTATTTGTTTCAATAATATCTTGATTATTCTTAATGATAAGATAATTTTCTATTTTACTAGCTTCAAGAACAACACGAATATTATCTTTTTCGTAAAATTCATTAGTATAATTATTAAAGATAATTCCTTGAATAGGAATATTTTTTTCTTTTAAAAATTCAATAGTTAGCATAGTGTGGTTAATAGCACCAACTTTTGAAGAACAAACTAGAATAACAGGAATATCAAGATCCTTTATTAGGTTAAACATATAATATTCGTTTCTTATAATTGGAACATATAATCCACCAGCTGCTTCAACAATGGTAATATCATATATGTTTTTTAAATTAAAAAATTGATTAATAATAACATCCTTTGAAATTGGAATATTTTCTATTTCAGAGGCAAGATGAGGAGATATAGGATTTTCAAATAAAAAGCTAGTCATTTCATCTTTTAAATCTATTTTATTAAAATCACATAAAAACTTAGGATCTAAAGGAACAAATTTATTATTTTCTTTATAGCATCCAGTTTGTAAAGGTTTATAATAACCTATATTTCCAGGAAGTAATGATTTGAATAAAAGAGAAGACACATAAGTTTTTCCAATATCAGTATCAGTTCCTATAACAAAGAAACCTTTAGATTTTTTATTTATCAAGATGAAAACCCTCCTTATTGACCATTTCAATATCAGACGATATCGTACTACCAGTAGTTGTTAAGAAATTTCCTGTAAGAGCTGAATTAATTCCCCCTCTAATACCTTGAATTTCATATTTTCCAAGTTGTAATCTTCCACCAGCATATCTTAAGAAAGAATCATAATTTATAAAACGATAAACAGCAATTGTTTTTATAATTTCTAAAGGAGCTAAAGGAGTATAATTCTCCATAGGAGTTCCTTTTATTGGCATTAAGAAATTTAGTGGAATAGATTTAATATTTAAAGATTTTAATTCAAAAGCCATATCTAATCTATCAATAGAAGATTCTCCTAAACCGAAGATTCCACCGCTACAAACTTCCATTCCAGATTCTTGAGCATATTTAACGGTATCAACTCTATCTTGGAAAGTGTGAGTTGTGCATATTTTATCATAAAAATTTCTAGAAGTTTCTAAATTATGGTGATAAGTTTTAACACCAGAGTCTTTTAAAATTTTAGCTGAAATTTTATTTAATAAACCATGGGAAGCACAAAGATGTATGTTAGAGTTTTTATCAATATATTTATAAATATCAGATAATTCTTGAGAATCTTTAGTAGAAAAAAGACCTCTTCCACTAGTGACTAGGGAAAAACGATTAGCACCTTCTTTTTCTACAGCTATAGCAAGGTTTAAAGCTTCTTCTTTCTCAGTTAAAGGATAAACAGGTGAAGCTGTTTTAAAATGTGCAGATTGAGCGCAGTATCTGCAATCTTCTGGACATTTTCCAGATTTAGCATTCATTATTGTACAAAGGTTAAAAGTATCACCGCAAAAGTGTTTTCTTATTTGATTTGCACAATCAGATAAGAATAAAATATCTTCTTCTTTTGTTATTTCTATTAGTTTTTTTGCGTCAGCATAAGATATTTCTATTCCATTTATAATATTATTTTTAATTTGTGTTATAAAATTTTTCAAAATTTACATCATTCTCCTATACTAAAATTATTTTTGATAAACATCCAATTTGTTATATGGAATTTCAATTCCTTCTTCATCAAATCTCTTTTTAACAATTTCTTGAAAATCAAAGAAGATATCCCAATAATCCTCTTTTTTACTCCAAACTCTAACTGTAAAATCTAGTGAACTTGAATTTTGCTTGCTTAATCTAACAAAAATATCTCTATCATGAAGTACAGCTTTATGATTCATAGCTATTTCAGTTAATATTTCTTTTACTTTATCAATTGAAGTATCATAAGAAACAGAAAAAACAAGATCAACTCTTCTTTCTGAATTTGCACCAGCATTAACAATAACTTCAGCAGAAAGTTTTCCATTAGGAATAATTACTTGTTTATTATCAACAGTAAAAAGAACTGTATATAAAAAAGTAATTCTTTGAACAACACCCTCAACACCACAAGTAATAATGTAATCACCTTTTATAAAATATTGAGATATTAAAATTTGAATTCCACCAGCAAGATCAGATAGACTTCCCTTTAAAGCAAGTCCAATACCGATACCAATCGAACCAAGAAGAGCGAGAAGAGATGTCATCTCAACTCCAATAACTTGAACTACATTTAAAATATAAAAAATTATTATTGCAATATTCATTAAAGAATCTAAAAATTGAACTAATAAATCATCAATTTTTTTTAAAGTTAAAAACTTATTAAATCCTTTAATACATATTCTTCTAACAGGATTAAAAGATATCCAAAGAATAGCTAGAAAAATTAATTTTTTAAAAATTGTTGGTGCAAAAGTCATAAAGGCTTTTAAAAGTTCTTGAATAATACTATGAATAGTTGAATCCATAATAACCTCCTCGTATAATGAAGATATATTAATCTTCATCAATTTATTTGTTATTTTTTACTAAAGTGCTGTGGATTATTATGACCTCCTATGGCTAGTTCAACTAGACTATTTTATTTAGGCTATAACCACAGCTTTATACTAATTTGTTAATTAGTTAGATAACGCTTGACGTTTTATATAAGACGAGG
>NZ_CAMQYW010000003.1 GCF_947039425.1 uncultured Cetobacterium sp.
TTTCATAACTTCTGACTATTTTCTCTATTCGGTTGTTAATGTCCTTCTGTTGTGTTCCGAGTTGTGCTCGTTACAAGAAATATATTATCATTTTTTTTAAACTTTGTCAATAACTTTTTTCTTTTTATTTATTTTTTATTTTATAGCTATTTTTACCAATCTTTTCTAATTTTCCTTCAGATAAATAGACACTTAATACTCTCGATAGTGATGGTCTGCTCACTGAAAATATTTCAGCTAACTCTTTAACATTTTTTTCAAAGTGAATTTCATTATTTTTCATATTTTCTTCTATATAATCATCTAATTTTTCTTTAATTGTTTTTATGGTAAAACTTTTCCATATCTTTTTAGATAAAAATTGTGTTTTGCTAGAAATTTCATCTAAAAAGTTTTTTAAAATTTTTTTATTTAAAACAAATATTTTTAAAAATTCGTCCTTATCTATAGATATCAGTCTTGTATTTTTCAGAGCTCTTAAATCAACAGGTAAGATATTAGAATCCCCAAAAATAAAAGCTGATGCTATAATATCTCCAGTTTTTAAATTTTCTATTTTTTTTATTTCACCATTTTCTTTTAACATCTCTCCGCTTAACTCTCCATTTAATATTATATTAAATGTATTTAATTCATCTCCTCTAAAAAATAATATTTCATTTTTTTCAATTTCTACAAAAGAGTAATTTATATTTTCAAAGATGTTTTTTATTTCTTTTAAAGAAACTCCTTCAAAAATTCTAACGTTTTTTATATTTTTTAATTCCAATATTTTCAACCCCCACATTTATTTTATCTATATATTAGCAAATATGATTGTTTCTTTCTATATTTAATAATATAATATTTAATAAAACGAGGTGATCTTTATGAAAAAATTTGTTCTCATAGGTAATAATATTAATTACTCTTTTTCTCCTATTTTACATACAATGATTTTCAACTCTACTTCTATAAAAGCTACATATAGTATTCTTGATAATAATAATATTGCAAATATTATTACAAATATAAAAAATAGTGATATTAGTGGATTTAATGTTACCATTCCTTACAAAGAAAATATTATAAAATTTTTAGCCTATATTTCTCCAGAGGCTTTAGAAATTGGAGCAGTCAATTGTGTAAAAGTTATTAACGGAAAGTTTTTCGGATATAACACAGATTATTTAGGCATTCTTGAAACTTTCAAAAAAATGAACCTCTCTTTAAAAAATAAAAAAGTTTTTATTCTTGGCTCTGGTGGAGCTGCAAAAGCTTGTTGGAAATCTATTGTAGATTGTGATGGCATTCCTATTATTGTTAGTAGAAATCCTGATGAAATATCTCATTTATTTAAAAATACTAAAATAATTTCTTATATAGATTTAATAAATGAAAAAGGTTATCTATTAATCAATGCAACTCCTATAGGAACTTATCCTAATATTAATGAGTCACCTGTTGATGAAGGTATTATTCAAAATTTTGACTTCCTTTTAGATTTAATATATAATCCAAAAGAAACTAAATTTATAAAAATTGGAAAAAAATATAAGAAAATTTGTGAAAATGGTTTATTTATGTTAATTTCACAAGGAGTAAAATCAGAAGAAATTTGGAATAATCTATCAATTAATACTAATAACATATATAGTAAATTAATAAATATTGCATATAATAAAAATAAAGAGGTGAAATAAAAATGAAAAAAATCATTATTACTTGTCCTAAATGTAAAGAAAAAATGAAAATAATGGATAAAGTTGCAAAGTATAGATGTCCTAACTGTAAAGAAGTTTATAAATTCAATCATTTTAAAAGAGGAATATACAAAGTTTCTTCTTTTTTTAAAGGAATTATTCAAACTTTCAAGGATATTAAATTTAATATTGTAACTAAATATAAAAACACTAAAGCTACATACAATTATATGAAGCAAATGAAAAAAAATATGAAAAAAAATCCAAATTGGTCTAATTTTCACAAAGAACAAGCTGAAGCAAAAAAAATGAAACAAGCTAATAAGCCTCGTTTCTGGGATAGATTCAAAAAATAAAGAGATTAACCAAAATGAATTTTTGGTTAATCTCTTTTTTATAATTTATTTAACAACTATATTTACTATTTTTCCAGGTACTACAATTACTTTCATAACTTCTTTCATTTCAATGAATTTTTTTACATTTTCTATTTCTAAAGCCATTTTTTCTATTTCATCTTTAGGAATACTTCTATCTACTTCTAAAGTACCTCTTAATTTACCATTTACCTGAACAGCTATTTCTACTTCATCAGCTATTGTTAACTCTTCTATATATATTGGCCAAGCTATTGTAAATAACTTCCCTGCATTTCCCATCTCTTCCCATAATTCATCACAAAAATGAGGAGTAAATGGAGATAACATAATAACTACATTTATCATAGCTTCTCTAAATATTTTTTTAGATTCAGTAGTTTCTTTTTCAGTTCCTAAAATATTAGCTCTAAAATCTTGCATCTCATTTAACAATTCCATTGTTGCTGCAATTGAAGTGTTAAAATGATAATCCGCTTCTATTGATTCAGTTACTTTTTTAATTGTTTGATGTAATTTTCTAACTAAAGCTTTGTCTTCTTTTGTTAATTTTGAGTAATCTATAGATTTTTTATCTTCTAAATACTCTTTATTTTCTAAAACTAATCTCCAAACTTTATTTAAAAATCTTGCAGCACCAGCTAATCCATTTTCATTCCATTCAAGTTCTCTTTCAGGAGGAGCAGCAAACATAATAAATAATCTTGTTGTATCAGCACCATACTTATTTATCATTATTTCAGGATCTACACCATTATTTTTTGATTTAGACATTTTTTCTACTTTTACTTGTACCTCTTCTCCTGTTGTTTTTAAGAAAGCTTGAGCTCCTTTAATTTCAACATCTTCTGGATATAAAAATCTATTTTCTGCATTTGAATAGTATGATGGTCCTAATACCATTCCTTGAGTTAATAATCTTTTAAAAGGTTCATTTGATGAAAGTAATCCCATATCTCTTAATACTTTATGGAAAAATCTTGAATATAATAAATGCATAACTGCATGTTCAATTCCACCAATATATTGATCTACTGGTGCCCAACCATCAACTATATCTTTAGCAAAAGGAAGATCTGTATTTTTAGGATCACAATATCTTAAGAAATACCAAGATGAATCTACAAATGTATCCATTGTATCTGTATCTCTTCTTGCTTCTCCCCCACATTTTGGACAAACTGCATGTTTAAAAGATTCAGATGTTTCCAATGGATTTCCATTTCCACTAAATTCAACATCAGTTGGTAATTTCACAGGTAAGTTTTCATCATTTTCCATTACTATACCACACTTTTCACAGTATAATGCTGGAATTGGAGTTCCCCAATATCTCTGTCTTGAAACTCCCCAATCTTTTAATCTATACTTTACTGTTCTTTCTCCATAACCTTTTTCTTCAACATATTCTGCAATTTTTGTTAAAGCTTCTTTTGATGATATTCCATTAAATTTATCTGAATTTGTCATTACTCCTGTTCCAACAAAAGCATTAGCCATTTCAGAAGGAATAATTACAATCTCTTCTTTAGTCTTTTTATCTATTGGATTAATAACAACCTTTAGTGGTAAATTATATTTTTTAGCAAAAGCAAAATCTCTTTCATCATGAGTTGGAACAGCCATCACAGCTCCAGTTCCATAATTCATTAAAACATAATCACCAATCCATAAAGGGATCTCTTCTCCATTAACTGGATTTATTACATGCCATCCTGTTGCTATACCTGTTTTTTCTTTTCCTTCTGCTGTTCTTTCAATCATATCTGTATTTTTCATTTCAAAAACAGACGATTTTATACTTGGATTCACTTTTAATATCTCATCAACTAATGGATGCTCTGGAGCTATCACTGCATATGTCACTCCATATAAAGTTTCTACTCTAGTTGTAAATACTGGTAAATTTTCTCCAGTTTCAATTATTTTTAAATTAACTTCTGTTCCATAAGATTTTCCTATCCAGTTTTTTTGCATAGTTAAAACTTTGTCTGGCCATCCTTCTTTTAACTCTTTATGTCCTTGAAGTAATTCATCAGCATATTCAGTTATTTTAAAGAACCATTGTTCTAAATCTTTTTGAATTACTGGAGTTTTAGAATGTCTCCAACACATTCCATCTTCTACTTGTTCATTAGCTAGTACTGTTTGACAATCTGGACACCAATTTACTGTAGATTTCTTTTTATAAACTAATCCTTTTTCATACATTTTTTTGAAAATCCATTGATTCCATTTATAATATTCAGGAGTATACGATGCAATTTCTCTATCCCAATCATAAGATAATCCCATCATTTTCAATTGTCTATTCATATTTTCAATATTTGATTTTGTCCATATAGCTGGATGGGCTCCATTTTGAATTGCTGCATTTTCTGCTGGTAATCCAAAAGAATCCCATCCCATTGGGTGAAGAACGTTCAATCCTTTCATTCTTTTATATCTAGCAATTACATCTCCTATTGTATAGTTTCTAGCATGACCTACATGTAATTTTCCTGAAGGATAAGGTAGCATTTCTAAGACATAATAATTTTCTTTTCCTTCTACTTTATTTTCTGTTTTAAATAAATTTTGATTTTTCCATTCTTCTTGCCATTTCTTTTCGATTTCACCAAAATTATACTCTCTCATTCTTTCACCTCATTATTTAATTTTAATTTTTTAGTATCTAATATAACACAGTTTTGCTTGAAATAAAAGAGATTAATATAAATTTTTAGCAATTTCAGAAAGTATTATTCCTCCTGCTACAGAAACATTTAATGAGTTTATTTTTCCATGCATTGGAATTTTTACTAAAATATCACAATTTTCTTTAACTTTTTTTCTTATTCCTTCCCCTTCACTACCTAATACTAATGCAGTTTTATTTGGATACTTCTCTTCATGATAGTATTTTTTCCCTGAACCTTCAGCTCCATAAACCCAGAAATCTAATTTCTTTAATTGAGCTAAAGCATCTGATATATTTGTTACTCTTATAATGTCAACATGTTCTATTGCTCCTGTTGATGTTTTGATTACCGTTTCATTTATTTTAACTGCATTTCTTTCTGGAATAATTATTCCTTTTACTCCAAATATTTCTGCACTTCTTATTATTGCTCCAAAGTTTCTCGGGTCTTGTACTCCATCTAAAACCAATACAATTGATTTCTCATCTCTTGCTATTTTTTCTAAAAATTCTCCCATTGTTATATAGTAATCATAATTACTTAAATATGCTACGACACCTTGGGAATTTTCCTCTTTTTTACCAACAGAAAATATTTTTACATTTCTTGCTGAGGCTAAGGCTTTTAATTTCCCTAATTTCTCTTCTCTCATACCTTTAAATATCTCTATTTTTTCAATATTGTTAGATTTATTTTGTAATAACTCAATAACAGGATTAATTCCTATAACTTTTTCTAAATTTTCTACGTTTTCCATTTTTTCTCCTTTATATTTCAACTTTTATTCTTTCTATATTTGCTCCAAGAGCTTGTAATTTTATTTCTAAATTTTCATATCCTCTATCAACATGATAAATTCTATTTACTATAGTTTCTCCCTCTGCTAATAATCCCGCTAAAACTAGCGAAGCTCCGGCTCTTAAGTCACTTGCCATTACTTCAGCTGATGAGAAGTTTTTTATTCCAGTTACTCTTGCCATATTAGCATCTGTACTTATATTTGCTCCCATTCTATTTAATTCGGGAACATGCATAAATCTATTTTCAAAAATAGTTTCTTTTATCTCACTTGTTCCATCTACTAAACACATTAATGTCATCATAGGAGATTGTAGATCTGTTGGAAATCCTGGATGAGGCATTGTTGTAGCTTTAGCAGGTTTCAATTGAGAAAGTTTTGTCTTTGTTCTTAAAACATCTCCTTCGATCTCAAATTCTGCTCCCATTTCTTCAAGTTTTGATATGAAACTTTCAATATGATCTCTTACAACTCCTTTTACACTAATCTCTCCATCAAACATTAAAGAGGCTACTATAAATGTTCCTGCTACAATTCTATCTGGCATAATTGAATACTCACAAGGATATAATTTTTTTACACCCTCTATTTCTAATCTTCCACTTCCTATACCTTTTATTTTAGCTCCCATTTTTACTAAGAAATTACAAAGATCATCAATTTCTGGCTCTCTAGCTGCATTTTCAATTATTGTAATTCCTGTTGCTTTTACAGCTGCCATAATTACATTTTCTGTGGCTCCCACACTTGGAAAATCAAATACAACTTTGTTTCCAATAAGTTCAGCTGTTTCTCCTTCAACGTATCCATGATCTATATTTATCTTTACTCCCAAAGCTTCAAATCCTTTTAAATGTAAATCAACTGGTCTAGAGCCAATTGCACATCCTCCTGGTAAAGAAACTCTCGCTTTTTTTTCATGAGCTAGCATTGGACCCATTACTAAAAATGAAGCTCTCATTTTTTTTACTAAATCATATGAAGCTTCAAGTGATTTTAATCCTGTATTTACTATTTTATATGAATGATTACTTAATTTTTCTATTTCTAAACCTAGACTTTCTAATAATTTAGTTAATGTTACAATATCTCTTAAATTAGGAACATTTTTCAGTATATATGTTCCCTTTTCAATTAATGTTGCTACAAATATTGGTAAGGCTGCATTTTTTGCCCCTTCTACTGATAATTCTCCATTTATTTTTTTCCCACCTATTATTTTAAATGCTTCTATGCTCACCTTATCTCTCCTTTTCATCATATCTGTCTATTATGCACTCTCTTCCTAAAAACTTATCAAAAATATTCATTTTTTCAAACTTATCTAAATATTCTGGTAATTTTTCTTCTAACTCTTTATAATGCTTAGAACATATTTTTTCTCCAATTGCATGGGCAAAATTTTCACTTAATCCTGCATCTGTAAAAACTTTAGTAGAGCTTTCTAAGATAATATCTTCAGATTCATTATCTAAACTTTCACTTGTCACAACTACTAATCCTACACTACCTCTATATGTCAAATCATCTACTAACATATATCTAAGCCCTTGCTTTTCTGCTTCATCTATATAAGGTTTTATCAAATTTAATTTTATATCTCTTTTTATTTTTAATAAAATTGCATTTTTATTCTTCATAGCTTCTTTTATTTCAAATCTTATTAAATTTTTTTCTATATCCATTCTATCTAATGCTATAATTACATTTTCTTTAAATTCACCTAAATACTCAAGCTTTTCGCTTTGCATTTTAAAAAATCGCATTTTAGCTTTTTCTTTTTCCATTATGATATTATCTACCAAAATAATCACCTTCAATAAATTTTAGTTTTTCTCAATAATTATAACACATAAATTCAAAAAAATGATATAATTATAAAATATAACATTAAGCAAATAGGAGGTTTAAATGAGATTCAAGTATTTTTTTGTTTTTTTTATAATTTTCTCATTTTCTCTTTTTGGAAGAGATAATTTCATCTCTATTTCTGGATTTGTCGTTGATAAAGAGTATCGATTAGGAAATGCTAAAATTTCTTTTTTTAATAGTGAAAATAAAGTTTATTCTACAAAAACAAATATAAATGGAAACTTTGCCATTACTTTACCTAAAAATAAATATAGAGTTACTGTTAAAAAAACCGGTTATTCATCTCTTGAGAATACTGATCTTTTTGTTGATTATATTTTTAACAATCCTGAACCTCTAATTTTAAATATGGTCGATAATAAAATTTTAGTATCTGGAAGAATTCTAAATCAAAATGGAAATTCTATTAAAAATGCCAATATTAAAGTGAAAATTGGAGAAAATTTAGAAAATCTAAAGAGTGATAATAATGGATTTTTTTCTTTCCAAGGAAAAGAAGGATTAATTTCAATATTTGCCACTAAAAAAGGTTATTATGGAAATGGAACTGCTCTTTTAATTGAAAAAGAAAAATATATCAATGATATTTCTATTAAACTTGAAGAAAAAACTTATTTTTTATCTGGAACTCTTTCAAATGAAGATTCTTTTTTAAAAAATACAGAAATAGAGATTATTAATGGTTTAACTAATAAAAAAATTTCTAAAGTAAGAACTAATGAATATGGTATTTTTGAGTTTAGAGATATCCGGTATTTTAAAAATGTTTATTTTAAAGTTCCAATTTATAAATTTAGAAGCGAAGCTTTTACTTTAAATAAAGATTTTAGACAGTATAATATATTTACAAAATAAAAAATGACAAAAGTTTAAATAACTTTTGCCATTTTTTTATCTCTATTTTTTTAATCTTTTATTTAATTTTTCAGCTTCCTCTTCATATCCTGCTTTTCCCAATAATGCAAACATATTTTTCTTATAAGCTTCCACTCCTGGCTGATCAAAAGGATTTACCCCTAAAATATATCCACTTATACCACACGCTTTTTCAAAGAAATAAAACATATATCCTAAATGATATGGTGTAGCTTCTGGTAAATTAATTAATAAATTAGGTACTCCTCCATCTACATGGGCTAGTATTGTTCCTTCAGATGCTCTTTTATTAACAAAATCCATTCCTTTACCTGCTAAATAGTTTAATCCATCTAAGTCTAACTCATCTTTCTCTATTAAAATATCATATTCTGGATTTTCAATAGTTATTAAAGTTTCAATTAAACTTCTTTTTCCATCTTGAATATATTGCCCCATTGAATGTAAATCTGTTGAAAAATCTGCTGCTGCTGGAAATAATCCTTTTCCATCTTTTCCTTCTGATTCTCCAAATAATTGCTTCCACCATTCTCCAATATAATGAAGTCTTGGTTCATAATTTATAAGCATTTCAATATCTTTCCCTTTTCTATTTAAAATATTTCTTATTGTGGCATATTTTAAACAATCATTTTCATTATACGGAGCTTTATAATCCTCTTGAGCTGCTCTTGCACCTTCCATTAATTCATCTATATTAATTCCTGCTGAAGATATTGGTAGTAATCCCACTGCTGTTAAAACAGAAAATCTTCCTCCTACATTATCAGGTACTACAAATGTTTCATATCCTTCATCTGTTGCTAATTTTTTTAAAGCACCTTTCTTAGAATCTGTTGTCGCATATATTCTTTTTCTTGCTTCATCGACACCATATTTTTCTTCTAAATGTTTTTTAAAAATTCTAAAAGCTATTGCAGGTTCTGTTGTTGTTCCTGATTTAGAAATTATGTTTACAGAATAGTCTCTATCCCCTATTATTTCTAATAATTCCTTTATATATTTTCCAGATATATTTTGTCCCGCAAAGTATATTTCTGGTCCTTTTCTATTTTCTTTCTTTTGGTTATTATAGAAAGTATGAGATAAGAATTCTATAGCTGATCTTGCACCTAAATATGACCCTCCAATTCCAATAACAACCAATACTTCTGAATCATTTTTTATTTTTTCTGAAGCTTTTTTTATTCTGTTAAATTCATTTTTATCATAATTTGTGGGTAAATTTATCCAACCTAAAAAATCTTTTCCAGCTCCTTTTTCATTCATTAACATATCTTTTGCTAATAAACACTGTGATTCCATTAAAGCAAGTTCATTTTCATTAAAAAATTCTAACGCATTTGAATAATCAAATGATAATTTTTTCATAATCTATACCTCCAACTTAATTTAAATACCAGTTTTTTCTTCCAAAGCTTTTACTCTCTTCTCAAGTTCAATAACAGAAGCATTAGTTTCATCTGTTTTTTTCTTTAAAAATTCTATATCCATTCTTATGTTTTCTATCTTACCATTAAAGGTTTCTGAGTCAAATCCTATTTTAGTTAATTCTCTAGAAAATTCATAAACTAAACTTTCTAAAATTACTAAATCTCCTCTATTCGCTTTTTTTTCATTTAAATTTTGAAAAGCTCTATCTAATCCTTCAGCAAATGTGTATCTTGACACAGGTACCTCACCTTTAAATAGATAGCTATTCTCTGAAATTATCCCCTCTTGAACTAAATTATCTATGGCTTTATATGCCCAATGATTTTTAGGAACATCTTCAAAAATCAAACCTTTTTTAGGCGGATTGTGTGCCAAAATCATTGTTATTAATGTAAAATATAATACAATAATTTTTTTCATTTTTATCCCTCTTTTTACAGTTCATTTTATATTTTATTTCGTTTATTATATCATTAAAAACAAAAAAAAAACAGCTCTAAAGCTGTTTGTTGTTATCTTGGAGGCGACGACCAGATTTGAACTGGTGAATAGAGATTTTGCAGACCTCTGCCTTACCACTTGGCGACGTCGCCTTCTATTAAGTTAAAAAATGGTGCCCAGAGGCGGAATCGAACCACCGACACGGGGATTTTCAGTCCCCTGCTCTACCGACTGAGCTATCTGGGCAAACCTTTTTTTATTCCTGCAAAATACCTTATGGCGGAAGGCCAGAGACTCGAACTCTGAAGTCTTGCGACGCCGGTTTTCAAGACCGGTTCCTTACCAATTAGGGTAGCCTTCCATATGGTACTCCGTAGGGGAATCGAACCCCTGTTTATAGAGTGAAAATCTATTGTCCTAACCGTTGAACGAACGGAGCATCCTATTGAATTTTAGTGGTGCCGCTTATCGGAGTCGAACCAATCACCTACTGATTACAAGTCAGTTGCTCTACCAGATGAGCTAAAGCGGCTTTGATATATATTTAATTTTGTTAATTTTAATAAATGGCGGGAGTGACGAGGGTCGAACTCGCGACCTCATGCGTGACAGGCATGCGCTCTAACCAACTGAGCTACACCCCCATATGGTGGAAACAACTGGACTTGAACCAGTGACCCCCTGCTTGTAAGGCAGGTGCTCTCCCAACTGAGCTATGCTTCCTTTAAGACAAGAGTAGTATAGCATAAACTACTCTTTGATGCAACTATTTTTTACATGTTTTTATTTTTTTAATAAAATAACCACACAATATGATTTTATCCCTAACTCTTTACCTGTAAATCCTAACTTTTCTTCCGTTGTTGCCTTTATACTTATATTATTAATATCTGTTTTTAATACTTCAGATATTTTTTCTCTCATTGTATTTAAATAAGGTTTTAATTTAGGATTTTGAGCTACAATTATAGAATCTAAATTCCCTATTTTATATCCCTTTAAATCAATTAAATTATATACTCTTTCTAAAAGAATCATACTATCAATTCCTTCAAACTCTTTTGAAGTATCTGGAAAGTGCTGTCCAATATCTCCTAGAGCCAATGCACCTAAAAGTGCATCCATTATTGCATGAATTAAAACATCTCCATCTGAATGTCCTAGAACACCTTTTATATGAGGAATATCTACTCCACCTAAAATCAATCTTCTATCCTCAACCAATTTATGAACATCATATCCATTTCCTATTTTTATCATTATATAAATACTCCTAATTTTAGTCTTTATAAATTGTATTATAAAACTCTATTATTTCATCTTTAGTTACTATTGATGTTCCCATTTTTCCAACTACTACTCCTGCTGCAGTATTTGCTATTTTTGCTGCTTCTTCTATTTTTACTCCTGATGCTAAAGCCATTGTAAATACAGAGATTACTGTGTCACCAGCTCCTGTTACATCAAATACTTCTTTTGCATATGTTGGTATATTTATAATCTCTTCTCCTTGAAATAAACTCATTCCCTCTTCACTTCTAGTTAATAAAAGATTATCTAATTGTAATTTTTCTTTAAGTTCTTGTCCAATTTCAATAATACTATCAAAGTTAGTTTTTCCTAAACACTCTATCGCTTCTTTTCTATTAGGAGTCATTGAAGTAGCCCCTATATAATTCATAGCATTTTTTGGTTTAGGATCAACTGTTACAATTATATTATTTTCTTTACATAAAGATATAATTCTTTTTACAACATTAGGTGTTAGAACCCCTTTATCATAATCAGAAAGAATTATGGCATCAAGTTCCTTTATTTTTGCTTCTATATGTTTCAACAAAGATTTTTCAAGATCCTCTGAAATAGCTCTTGAGTCTTCCCAATCCAATCTTAATAATTGTTGATTTCCACCGATTATTCTTCTTTTTACTATTGTCGGTCTTGATGTGCTTCTAACAACACCCATTGTTTCTATTGATTTTTTTTCAAACTCTCTAATCAGTCTATCACCATCAAAATCATCACCTATTACACCAAAACAAAAAGTTGTAGCTCCTAAAGTAGATAAATTATTTACTACATTAGCTGCTCCTCCTAAAACAAATCTTTCCTCTTTTACTGATACAACTGGAACTGGAGCTTCTGGAGATATTCTATCTACATTTCCTATTAAATAATCATCTAACATCATATCTCCAACAACTGCAACTTTAAGATTTTTAAAACTATCTAAAATCTCTCCTAGTCTACCTTTTTTCATAATCAATTCTCCTCTATAATTTCTGCTTTTAATTTAATATAAAGTTCTGTATTTTCCTTTCTTCTTGAATCATTTTTAAATAAATTTCCAAGTACTGGAATATCTCCTAAAAAAGGGACTTTATCCTTCAATTTTCTATTTCCCTCTTTTTTTAAAGCTCCTATTATTAATATATCATTATGTTTAATTCGTATTTTTGTTTTTAAACTTCTTGAAACTTTTGATCCTCCTTCAGAATTAAAGGTTCCATCATTTTCATTTTCCTCATCTTTTTTAAAAGTTTTTTTTAATTTAAAATCACTTGCTTCTAGTTCAATTTCTAAATATATATAGTTATCTTCTTTTACATAAGGAGTTACTTTTAAAATTATTCCTGCTTCTTTAAATATAGGCTGATAATTCACTTCATCATTTTCTGTGTTCTCTTCTTTTATCTGTCCTACAATAACTTCTTCCACCATTTTTAAATTTCCAGTTTCACCACTTAAAAGTATAATAGACGGTAAGGCACTTGTCTTTAAATCTTGTGTTGATTCTAGAAGTTTTAAATTTAAATTCAAAACATTTTTTTCATTATTAAATTTACTTATAAAATTTATAGAACTTCCTAATATATCACCTATTCCATCAATATAACTTTCTGTTAAAACTCCAAAAGATAAACCTGAATCAATATCCTCTTTTTTATTACCTAAAGAAAGATTTAAACCAATATCTTTAAATTTATTTTCTGTTATATCAAGAATTTCTGCTTTTACTTTTACTTGTTTTACTTTTTTATCCAAATTACCTATTAATTTTTTTACTTCTAAAACCATATCGCTATTTCCAAATAAGATAATACTATTATTTCTATTATTAGAAGATATTTTTATAGAACTTCCTAATATTTCATTTAAAGTTTTCTTTATTTCCAAATGATGACTATTTTTTAAAGAAATATTTTCTATTATAACATTTTTTTCATTCTTTTGAATATTTTCTTCCAACATATTAGTATTTTTTTTAGAATCTATTTTTAAAAATATATTTCTTTCGTTAATTCCTTTTTTTATTTTTATAAATTCACCATTATAAGAGTAACCCTTGGATAACTTGTGATCAATTGATATATAGTAAACTCCATCATTAATATTTTCAAATAAATATTCTCCAAAATTTCCACTTTTACAAATATATTCTTCATTATTTCTTCTTAATTTTATAAGTATATCTCTCACTCCAGAATCTCTATTTAATATCTTTCCTGCTAAAATATTTCTATTTATTCCATTTTTCTTTAATAGAATAATATCATTTTTTTCAATAATATCTAAATTATAAGCTAGTTTAATAGTTTCTAATATTTTTTTTATAGAGGTTTTCTCTTTAAAAAAAACATCTATTATTTCATCTTTAGTTTCTAAATCACATAATATAGTTTTTGATGATTTTCTAGAGAGTTCTGCTACTACATCTGAAAGTTTTGCATCTTTTATATCTAATTCATCTGTATAGATATCTTTTGATAAAATCTTTATTACCAATAATATATATATAATTAAATATTTCATTAAAATCCCTCTCTTAAATTAAAAATATTTCTTTCCTTAGTTTTTTTAAAATATATCTCTTTTCTCTTTAAAGCCTTAACTTTTTCTTTTTTATTATTGATAATATACATAACTTCCACCTTTAATACCATAGTATTTTTAGTTTTCTTTAAAAGGAAATTACTCTTTTTCAAAGTTAAAAACATTTCAGATTTTTCTATGCTTTTTAAAAATCTAAGAATCCTTTTTTCTTTTCCATAAATTTCTAAATATATTTTCTTATCATTATTTTTCTCATTAATATTTTTTTCTCTATCTACTAATAATAAATTTAATTGTAGTCTTTTGCATAATTTTTCAATAAAATTTATAAATTCTCCTGTTGAATTAAACTTTTTTTCTTTATTTATCTCTTTCAAGTTTTTATTATTTTTTTCTCTTTTATCACTAGATAATTTAGTTTCTTTATATAAAATATTCAAATCCCTTATATCTCTGTCTATTAAATTAATTTTTTTATGTTTTATTTCAATTTTATTTTTTATTTTTTTAGAATCTAATACTAATTTTACAAAAACATAATAAATCAATATAAGTTCAAAAATTATTATTGTTAATATTACTATCTTTATATTATTCTTTACAAACTCTCTAACTCTATTAAAAAATATATTAAGCCACCTCTTTTCTTAATATAATCAAATTTTATTGATTTATTATTAAAATAATATAATAAATTTTTTTCAAAAGTTAAAACTTCATCTACACTCTTACTATATCCTTTTATTTCAATCATATTATTATTTATGTCTATATATTCTAAAAATATATTTTTATCTAAACCTTTTATTATTCTTTCTATATTATTTTCAAATAATTTAGATTTTTTAAAACCATTTTCCCCTATTGTCAACTCTTCTTTTAAAAGATTTATTGATTCTTGTATTTTAAAAATATCTTTTTCTTTTTTTAGTAAAATTTTATTTGTTATTAACAATTCTCTTTTTAAACTTTTATATTTTATAAACAAATAAGAAAATATCATTATCTTTCCTAAAAGGATTAATGTAAAAATTAATATTATTTTTTTTAATCCTTTTCCAATTGTTCTTTTTTTTATTAATTTTCCATTGCTATTAATAATAATATTATCTATGTTTTCAATATCATTTTTTTCCAATTGAATTTTTAAAACAACCTCAATTTCTCCAATATTTTCATATTCTGAAAACAATTTATATACTTCATAAACTATATCTTTTTTTTCATTATAAATAACATTATTTAAAATTTCATTATTTTCTTCTAATATTATTCCTCTCTCGGTTATATTCAACTTTTTCATCAATATTCTCCACATTAAAAGATTTAATAATTCTAATATCTGGTTTAAAAATATCTAGATTATTTATTTTATACTTATAAAATAATAAAATTAAAAATTCAATCTTCATACTATCAATAATATTTTCCTTTATTAAAAAAATTTCTAATTTATTTTCTCTGTTTTTTATTAGCTTTATCTCTCCTTTAACTTCCCTATTATTTTGATATACCTTCTTTCTTGTATAATTTGATTTAGAATAAACTCCCTCTTTTAACCAAACCTTTTCTACTCCTTCAAAATAATCTATAATATCTTTATACTCACCTTTATTTATTAAAGTATCTCCTCTTTTTAATTCTTGTTCCCCAAAAATATAGTATTTTTTTATTTCCCAATTTTTATCATTATTTATTTTTCTATTTCTTAATTCTGAAATATTTCCACTGTAAAAAATTCCAATTAAAGATATAATCCAAGTTATTAAAGTAAATAAAAATATAGTTGTAAATAATATGCTTCCTCTAATCTTTAAAATTATTTTTAAATTCATATATTCCTACTTTTCCCTTTAAAGATACACCATACTCTTTTAAATAAAACTTTCCAAAAAAATTATCTATAATACTTTCTCTTGTTCCTTTTTCAATTATAATCATATCTCCTACAAACTCTCCTTTTATAGAAATAAAATCATTGTATATTAAATGATATATTTGAGCTTTATTTATAAATTTTTCTCTTTTTTTTACTCCGTATTTAATTACTAAAATATTCCCTTCTTTTCTACCATTTGAAGAATAATCTAAATTCAAATATATTCCAGAGGTTCTGTTTAAAATTTTATACTCTAATGAATTTTTTAAATTTTTTTGAATTCTTAAAAAGACAAATCTTGTTTTATTATTAAATAAAATCATATTTGTATATAATTTTTTTTCTATTACTAATATTTTTGTTAAATTAACTAAAATTAAAACTAAGATAGATACTATAAAGACAATAGTAACTCCCTCTACAAGAGTAAATCCCATTTTTTTATTTTTATTCGTATACATATAAAACACTTTCTCTTATTATTTTGTTTTTTAACTTTATTCTTAACACAATTTTATATAAATTTTCTCTAATTAATACTTTCTTCTTTTCTAGTACTAATATTTTATTTTTATCTTGCATATTCTCATTAAAATTATTTTTAGAATAAAAAGACCTTAATTTCTCCATTTCATCTTCTACTAAATTTAAAAATATTAAATTCTTTAATTCTTTTTTAAAAAAAATAATATTTTTATATATTGGATTTATTAATATAGAAATAATTATCAAAGATATCATTGTTTCTATAAAGGTAAAACCTTTATTCTTCATAATAATCCTCTATTTAATAACTTTACTATTGTTGATATAATTAAAAATGGTCCTAAGGGTATCTCTTCTATTTTATGTTTCTTTAAAATCATAACTAAAACATAATATAATAGTGCTAATGAAAATGTCATATTTATAAAAAAAACAACATCTAACAATGTTGTATATGTCATGAGTATTCCCAATGAAAAAGAAAGTTTTACGTCTCCAAAACCTAAACACTCTTTTTTTAAAAAATCTGATCCATAACCATAAATTAAAGAAAAAGCTGTTAAGTAAACACAACCTCCCAAAAAAATATCTTCTAACGTAAAATTTATACAATTATAAAAATAAGATAAGATGCCTAAAATAATTACTAAGGTATTTGGAATTATTTTTTTCTTTATATCAATAATACTAATTAAAATAAAGATTACTACTATTATTAATAAAGTTACATCTCTTCCCATAATTCACCTTTTATATTTTTAGGTCCAACTGCAGAAGTAGCTCTTATTTTTATTTCATTATTATTGTTTATATACACTTCTACATCTCCTCCATATTTTATTTCATCAGCATCTGTCTTACTTCCTCCAATCTCTAGCAGTAAATTGACTCCTGTTAATTTTAAAGATTCATTTAAATAATTTTTTAATTTATCTAATTCTATTTGAGATATTGCTATATTTCCATCATCTAAAAAAAATTCTTTTCCATTTTCTAAATAGTAAGTTTCCGATGCCATACGAATTCCGTTTAAACTTGATATCATTTTATTGTCCTTTGCCATTGCTAAGTAAACTCTCGTTTTAGGAACTAAAAAAGTTGCTAAAATACCTATTACACCTAAAACTAAAACAATCTCAACAATACTAAATCCTTTTTTTTTCATAAGTTACCTCTCTTTATCATAGAATTGTTTCTGACATATTTAAAATTGGTAAATAAAGTCCAATTATAAAAAAACTTATTATTAGTCCTATTATCAATAATAAAATTGGTTCTAATAATTTTAACAATATCTTTAATTTATTTTCATGAATTTCTTTTTTCATAAATGAAATGTCTTTTAACATTTTTGATAAATCTCCACCTTCTTCCCCAATTTTAATCATATTAATTTCAATATTGGAAAGTAAATTTGTTCTACTCAGTACTTCTGAAATAGAATCTCCCATTTTTATCTCTTTAAGAATTGAAAAACTATCCTTTATCTCTTTCCTTGAAATTCCTTCTAAAATTACATCTATTGATTTTTCCAATGAAAAACCAGAATCTAATAACAGTGCTAAACTTTCTAAAATATCAATTACAAATTTATTTATTATCCATTTTCCTATATACGGAATTCTTAAAATTTTTAATCTGTTTTTTAATAATTTCTTAATAAAGAAAAAACTACTAAAAAATAAGATGACCATCACATATAAAATCTTTCTAAATAAATCTGCAAATCCTATTATTATTCTTGTTACAAGTGGCAATTCTATTTCTGTTGATTCATAAATTTCAACAAAATTTGGAACTATAAAAATCAACATTAAAATAATTATTATTGTTGATAGTACTAAAATCAATAAAGGATATATTAAATAAGTTATTATTTCTTTTTTTAATTTATCCCTTCGATCTCTTAAGTTGTTGATTTTAAAAAAACCATCACTTAAATCACCTGAATTTTCAAATACATAAACTAATAGTTCTTCAGACTTACTCAATATATTATCTGCTTTTAAAATTGAAAAAATATCTTCTCCCAAATCCAGTTTCCAAATAATCCTTTTATAATATGCTTTTACTACTCTGTTTTTAGAATTTTCAACTTGAAGTTCTAAACATTTCTTTAGTGGAATTCCTGATTTTAAAAGTTTTCCTGTGCTATAGAAAAAATAATCTTGATCCTTTCTTTTTATTTTTGTATGTTTTTGAGATGTTATTATTTTTATTAACATCTTATTTTTTAATGTTAAATAATTTTTTAATTCAATATTATTTTCAACTATAATTTCACTTGTTTTTAAAATTTTATATTTATCAAAATACAAATAAGTTACTATCTTCATAATAAACACTCTTTATTTAATTCTTCCTCTGTTGTAATTCCATTTTTTATTTTCTGTTTTCCATTGTCTATTAAAGAGATAAAATTTTGAGATATTAAATACTCTTTCATTTTTTCCGTACCTTTATTTTCAAGTATAAAACTCCTAATCTTATCATTAATAACTATAACTTCTTCAACAGCCTCTCTTCCATTAAATCCATTAAGACACTCACTGCACCCTATTCCTTTACAGGATATACAAATTTTCCTTAATAATCTTTGACTTTGAATTAATGAAAGTCCAGAAGCTATTATATAAGGCTCTATTCCAAAACCTAAAAGTCTTTCAATAGTTGAAATTGAATCTCTAGTATGCAAAGTTGTTAGAACTAGGTGTCCTGTTAGAGAAGCTGTTAGTGCAATTTTTGCTGTTTCTATATCTCTTATTTCTCCAATTAAAATTACATCTGGATCTTGTCTTAAAACTCTTTTTAAAATTTCTGAAAAATCTAATCCTATCTCTTTCTTATATTGTATTTGATTTATTCCATTTAATTGATATTCAATAGGGTCTTCTATTGTCACTATATTTAAATTCTCTTTATTTAAGTAGTTTATAATTGAATAGAGCGTTGTTGTCTTTCCAGAACCCGTGGGCCCAACACAAAGAATTAAACCACTTTTTTTCCCAATAGCTCCATATAAAGTATTTAAATTTAACTTGCTAAAACCTAATTTATTTAAGTCTAAATCTAATAAATTATTTTTTAAAATTCTAATTACACATTTTTCACCAAAAAGAGTAGGTACTATTGAAACTCTATAATCTAACTTTTCATCTAAATACATCCCTTTAAATCTACCATCTTGAGGCAATCTTTTTTCTCCTATATCAAGTTCACTTAAAATTTTTAACTTAGAAATTAATTTGATACCTAAATCTTTTTCAATATTTTTTAAAATATAAAGAGTTCCATCAACTCTCATTCTAATCCTTACATTATTTTCTTGAGATTCAATATGTATATCTGAAACTTTATCTAAATAAGATTTTAATAAAATTTCATTTAACAGTTCTAAAATAATTTCTTTATAAAAATTTTTTTCCTGTATTATAAAAACTTCCCTTTTAAAATATAAATTTTTTTCCATTTAGAATTTTATTTTAAATATCTTTCTATTAGTAAAATTTTAAAAGAATCTTTCTCTTCAGTAGTAGATATTTTAATATAAACTTTCATCTCCTCTCCTTTTTTACTTATAACTTTCAATAAAACTATAGTTAATAAACATAAAAAAAATAAACTTTTCATTCTATTTTCCATCCTTTCCTATTCTTGCTATCTTCACTATAATGATAATAAGGTAATTCTATATATTTTATTTTTCCAGCTGAAAAATTTATATATGAATTTATTTTTAAAATTTTTTCTATTTGAAATGTATAAAAAGATATTCTATTTTGTACTAAGTTATTATAATCACAAATATAAATTGTAAAAGCCTTTGATAGATTGCCATTTGGTGTTGTCTCTACATTAAAAACTAGCCCTCCTTGATATTTATATATTATTTCGTACTTTAATTTTTTAGGAAGATGTATACTTTCAATTATTTTATAATTTTCTCCTTTTATATCTATTTTTTTATCTATTAAATAAATCTCTAATTTATATCTCTCTTTTGAAAATACTGATTGAAGAGTATATTTATAAATAGTATTTTTAATTAATCTTCTTGAGATTTCTAAATCTCTTTTTTCTTCAAACTTATTTAATTTTATATAAAAAAAAAGACTAACACTGGAAATAATGGCAATTGTTGCTATTGTTTCCAAGAATGTTAATCCTTTTGCTTTCTTATTATTAATCATAGACACCTACTACTTATCTAAATTTTTTAAATTCAATCTTCATTTTCTCAAAAGAAGATATATATTTAACATTTATACTCTCTAAAAAATCATAGACCTCTGAAAAATTTTTACAAATATCTATTGATTTGTGAGAGTCTGATCCTATTGTTATTATCTCTCCGCCTAAATCAAAATATCTTTTAACTAGAGAGTTACATGGATAAAATCTATTTTCTAAATATCTTATACCTGAAGTATTTATTTCTATCCCTTTTCCTTTATCTATTAATTCTTTTAAAATCTCATCAATTATATCATCATACTTAGTATAATCAATAAAACCTTTTTTCCCTTCTCCTCCATATCTACTTATAAAATCTAAATGACCTTGAATACTAAAGGTATCATAAGATTTTATACATTTTAAAACTTCTAAAAAGTATTTTTCTTGTCCTTCTTCTTTTGTTTTATCTCTCCAATATTCTTTTTGATCAATTAGTATTTTATTTATTGAATGTATTGAAGAAATTACAAAATCAAAGGGATGATTTTTTATTATTTTCTCAGCTTCCATCCCTAAATGGCTTTGAATTCCAAATTCCATCCCTATTTTTATATCAATATTTTTTCTTTCTCTTTCTTTTAACTCAAGAAGTTTAGGGATATATTTATTTAAATCTAATATAAAATTACTATCATAAATACTTCCTGTATCTAAATCCATATGATCTGTTATAGCAATCTCTTTTAGTTCTAATTCTTTTGCTCTTTTAATTATATTCTCTAAATCTTCAACAGAATCACCAGAAAAATTACTATGAATATGGTAATCGCTTAAATACATTTTTCTCTCCTGTTTTTTATTTTATAATATCATATTTCTTATTTTTTATCTAATAAAAAAATAGTAAATGGAAGTTAATCCATTTACTATTTTACTTCTTTAAATATGCTAATAATAGTGCTATATCATTCCCTGTAACTCCACTTATTCTTGAAGCTTCTCCTATAGACATAGGATCAACATCTTTTAATCCTGATTTAGCTATATTTGATATTCCTCTAACTTCATCATAATTAAAATCTCTAGGAATACTTAATGATTCTAATTTTTTAAATCTCTCTATCTGTTCTCTTTCTCTTTCAATAAAAATTTCATATTTTATCATAGTTTCTATTTGATTTTTTACAAACTCTGGATATTCATTAATATCTAAAATATCTTTTAAATCATCATAAGATATCTCTTTAAATTTTAACAACTCATTTCCTTGAACTCCCTTTGTCAATCTTTGGGTAGCTCCTTTTTTCTCTAATAATTCATTAGCATCCTTCATTAAAATCTTACTGCTTTTAATTTTATCTATTTCTAAATATACATTTTCACGACATTTTTTTAAATAATCAATTTTATCTTTAGGTACTATTCCAATCTCTTCAGCTTTATCTAATAATCTCATAAATCCATTATCAAATCTAAGAGTTAATCTATACTCAGATCTTGATGGAAGAACTCTATAAGGTTCTGGTGTTTTTTTATGAATAATATCATCAACTAAAACTCCTATATATCCTTCACTTCTATCAAATATTACAGGCTCTTTTCCTATTGATTTTCTAGCAGCATTTACTCCAGCTATAAACCCTTGAGCTGCTGCCTCTTCATATCCTGATGTTCCATTTATTTGTCCACCAAAAAATAGTCCTTTAAGTTTTTTGCTTTCTAAACTAGGATATAATTGTGATGCAGGAGCATAGTCATATTCCACTGCATAACCATATCTCATTATCTTTGCATTCTCTAAACCTTTTATAGATTTTAACATTGCATCTTGAGCAAATGGAGGCATTGCTGTTGTTAATCCATTTACATAAAGTTCATTAGAATCAATAGACTCTAATTCTAAGAAAATTTGATGATCAAATTTATCTGGAAAATTTAAAACCTTTCTGTCTAATGATGGACAATGTCTAGGACCATGTGTTTCTATTATTCCAGATACAATTGGAGAATATTTTAACATCTCTTTCGTAACTTCCAATGTTTTTTCAGTTGTATGAGTTAGCCAAGTTGGAACAATTCCATTAGATTTCTTTTCTGTATATATAGAAAAATATCTTGGATGCTCTTCTCCGTATAATGGCTTCATTACTGAAAAATCAACTGTTTCTTTATCTATTCTTGGAGGTGTTGCTGTTTGATATCTTTCTAGTAAAATACCATTAGCTCTTAAACTATCAGAAAGTTTCTCTGCAGAATTTTCTCCCATTCTTCCTGCTGGAAATTCAACATCTCCTATTACTACTCTTCCCTTTAAAAAAGTTCCCGTTGCTAATACTACAACTTCAGATTGATACTCTATTCCCAATCCTGTTTTAACTCCAATTACTTTCCCATTTTCAACTAAAATTTCATCTACACTATCTTGCATAATTTCAAGATTTTCTGTATGTTCAAGAAGTGATTTCATCTTTGTTCTATATAAAAATTTATCAGCTTGACCTCTTGTTATTCTCGCAGCTGGACCTTTACTTGTATTTAAATGCTTTAATTGTAAATTATACTTATCAGTGTGAGTTCCCATCTCCCCACCTAAAACATCTATCTCTGCAACTAAATTACTTTTTCCAGGTCCTCCTATAGATGGATTACATGACATCATTCCTATATTATCTAAAGATAGTGTAAACAAAAGTGTTTTCCTATTTAATCTTGCACTGGCTAAAGCTGCTTCTACACCTGCATGACCTCCACCAACAACAATTACATCATAATTCAAAATCATTTTTTTCTCCCTTTATTTTTGTTCATATACATAAAAAAAATATAGCCACAGATAACAATCTGTGGCTAACCAATTTTATTTACCTACACAAAAATTACTAAATATATGATCTAGAAGATCTTCATTACTAATTTCTCCAGTAACCTCTGATAAAGAATCTAAAGCTTCTTTTAAATCAACGGCAATTAGATCCATTGGTAATCCCATATTTATCGTTTCAAATATATTCTCTATCGCTTGTTTAGTTTTTTCTAGAGCTGATTTATGTCTTACATTTGTAATTACTAATTTTTCAGAACTATCTTCTACTTGTCCTGAAATTACATAATTATAAATTTCATCTTCCATTTCATCAATTCCTATCTTTTCTAAAGCTGATATTTTTATCCACTTTTTAATTTTCGTTAATGATGAAGTATCTAAATTCCCATTAACATCTGTTTTGTTTATCAATCCAATAACTTTACCAGAGTTAATTCTTTCATGAATCTTTAAATCTTCTTCATCTATTTCTCTAGAATTATCTACAACAAATAAAACTAAATCAGCTTTATCTATCATATCTTTTGATTTTTCAACTCCTATAGTTTCAACAACATCATCTGTTGCTCTTATTCCTGCTGTGTCAACAAGAACAAGTGGAATTCCTTTTAAGTTTATAACTTCTTCAATTATATCCCTTGTTGTACCAGCAACATTTGTTACTATAGCTCTTTCTTCTTTTAAGATAGAGTTTAATAAGCTTGATTTTCCAACATTTGGTTTTCCTACTATAGCTGTTTTTACTCCCTCTTTAATCATTTTTCCTTTATTGTAGGATTTGATTAAAGTATCTGTTGTATTTATAACATGATGTAGATTATCTACTAGATCATCTGGTAAAGGATCATCTATTCCCTCTTCTGGATAATCAAGTACTACATTAACATGAGCTGAAACATCTAATAATAATTTTTTTAAAATATTTATTTGCTCTTTTAGATCTCCTCTAAGTTGATCTAATGATAATGATATACTCTTATCTGTCTTTCCGTGAATTAGGTCTATTACAGCTTCTGCTTGAGTAAGATCTAATCTACCGTTTAAAAATGCTCTTCGAGTAAATTCACCTATCTCAGCGATTCTAGCACCACTTTTTAGAACTAGCTCTAATACTTTTTCTGTTATTAAGTATCCACCGTGACAATTTATTTCTACAATATCCTCTTTAGTATATGTATTTGGACCTTTCATTATTGAAACTAAAACTTCATCAATTAAAATCTCTTTATCATAAAGATGCCCATAATTTATACTAAAATTTCTTAAATCTTTAACTTCTTTTTTAGATACTGGTTTAAATATTTTTGTTAGTATACATATGGCATCTTTACCAGACATTCTAACAATTCCTATTCCGCCTTCTCCTCTAGGAGTAGATATTGCTGCAATAGTATCAAACATAAAAACTCACCCCTACTTTTTCTTTCTTATCACAATATATCTTTTAGGGTCTTTACCTTCACTATAAGTATCTAACTCTGGGTATTTATTTACAACCTCATGAATTATTTTTCTTTCTCTTGGAGGCATAGGATTTAATTTTATTGGTTTTGTTGTTTTTAATGCTTTTTCAGACATTTTTCTAGCTAAATCTCTTAAAGTTATATTTCTTTTTTCTTTAAATCCTTCAACATCAACATCAATTCTAACATCTTTGATTAAAGTATTTAGTAAATATTCATAACTATTTAATGTTTTACCTTTTTTACCAATAATAATTCCATTATCTTCTCCAAATAGATTAATAATGCAATTTCTACCTTCTAGTCTTAAAATTTCAACTTCTAAGTCTAGACCCATTTTTTTTAATAAAGTTTGTGCTAAATCAATTATTTTTTTTTCTTTATTTTCTTGCTTCAGAATAACCTTAGGTTCTTCTTGAACATTTTTTTCTTTTACTTCCTCTTGAATTTTTTCAGATTCAAAAGTGTTAATTTTACTAAGTTCCGTTTCTTTTGTTATTTCTATTTGATAAAGACCATCTTTTGCAAAAAAACCAAAAAAAGATTTTGGTTTTTCTAACTCTTTAACATTGATAACTTGTTCTTCGGAAACTTCTAATATTTTAATAGCTCTAGCAATAGCAGTTTTTCTATTACTTGCTTTGATTTCTATTATATTTTCCATAATTTTAACTAGTCTCCTCTTTTCATTATGAAATATTGTTGTAATACACCAGCTAAACTTGATGTTAACCAATAAATTTGTAATCCTGCTGGCATTTTATAAGAAATAAATATCATCATTACTGGGAATATATACATCATTTGTTTCATCTGTGGATTATGATCTGCACCAGTTAATTTTTGTTGGAAAAATGAAACAATTCCGTTAAGAACTGGCAGTATATAATATGGATCTGGTTGTAATAAGTTCATCCATAAGAATGCTTCTGGAGGAACAACCCCTCTATCTACTCTTAGGACTCCAAATAATCCCCATAAAATTGGCAATTGTAATAAAAGTGGAAGACACCCTCCTGCAGGGTTAACTTTTTTCTCTTTATATAATTCCATTGTTTTTTGATTTAATAGATTTTTGTCATTTCCATATTTTTTCTTGTAGTCATCTAAAATAGGTTGTAATTCTTTCATCTTTTTCATAGACTTATCTTGCTTTAAAGTTAATGGCAATAATGCTAATTTAATTAAAAGAGTTAATCCGATAATAGCTAATCCAAAGTTTCCTGTAATATTATTTAAAAAAATTAATATTTGTTCAAACACTTTGTATAAAAATTCCATTTATTTTTTTTCCTCCGCATTTTTTTTAAGTGATGGCACTGGATCATATCCACCTTGAGAATATGGATGACATCTTAAAATCCTTTTGATTCCTAAAAAACTTCCTCTGAATATTCCATATGTATTTATAGCTTCATATGTATATTGTGAGCAAGTTGGTTGAAATATACAATTTTTTCCTAAAAATCTAGAAATAAATTTTTGATATATTTTTATTATAATTAATACTGTTTTTTTCAAAATATTTTTTAATTTAATATTAAGAATTTGATTCCTTAATATTTTTAAGAACACGATCAAGATCCTTTTTCATCTCCTCATAAGTTAGAGTTTTAAATTTTTCTCCGGCTGTTCTTTTAGCTACAAAAATAATGTCGTAGCCTATTTTTAATTCATTTTCATGTAAACGATAATATTCTCTAAATAATCTTTTTAAACGATTTCTACAAACGGCATTTCCTGTTTTTTTACTAACTACAAAACCACATCTATTGAATTTTGTATTATTCTCTTTAAAAAAAATAAGAGAGTAATATCCAAATGATTTTTGTCCTGAGTTATAAATTATTTGAAACTCTCTATTTTTTTTTAAATTAATCATAATTTAGTTAACTCCCTAAAATAGTCCTTAAATCCTTTATAATACCTTTAAAAACCCGGTGTATTTGTTCACCGGGTTTTATGCTGATAATACTTTTCTTCCTCTAGCTCTTCTTCTCTTTAATACTTTTCTTCCGTTTTTAGTAGCCATTCTAGCTCTGAACCCGTGATCTTTCTTGTATTTTCTGTTATTTGGCTGATAAGTTCTTTTCATTTTTTCACCTCCTAAAAATATCTATATTTCAGATAAATATTTTAGAAGAAAATTTGCCTTTTGTCAAGTAAATTCTCATAATAAAAATTATAAGAAGATGAAATATTTAACTTTTTTTTAATTATTTAAAAATAAATCCCCCTGTTGTTTTTGTTTTTTGTATAATGTTATATGTACAGACTAAGATGGAAAAAAAACACCCGTAATATCCTTGATTTTACTGGATTTATTGTTTAAAAAATATTATTGTGCGTATACACAGTAGAATACCCTTTAGTTATAAGGTTTTGAACTAAAATAAAAAGAATAAACCTTTATAAATCAATAGGTTATAAAGATATAAAAATATTATTGTTAATAGACATTTAAGAAACATATTGATTTTGTTGAATATATATAAATTTAAAAGAATAAAAAAAGAGAAAAAGCTATATAAATCAATATGTTTTATTAAAATAAATATATTATTGTTTATATACATAAATAGAAAGCTATATTTTTCAATGGAGAACATTATTGTAAGATATAAAAAGATCAATAAAATCAAAGGGTTATTATTTATTATAAATATTATTGTACGTATACATAAATAGAAAGCTATATTTTTCAATATATTTATAATCAAAATTATGCGAAGATCTAGTAAAAATAAAGATTAGATGACAATTAAAAAAAGAAAAAAATATTATTGTTTATATACAGAAAAAATGGTATAGTATATTACGCAAATTTTTAAATATTATTGTACGTATACATATGAAAAAGGAGTTTTTATGGAGAATAAATCAAAAGATATTAGTGATATTGTTGAAAATTTTAAAATAAGTTCAACGGGCTCATTATTAACTGATATAACTAAAATAGATATAAAATTAAATCAAGTTCCTGATATAGAAGTAAGGGAAGTAATAATAAAAGAAACAGGAAATTTTTTAAATTTAAAAGATAATATTATAAATATTCCAGTTGAAATGATCGTATTTCCATTTTTTACTCCTCAAAAGCAAAATAAAAGAGTAAACTTTCAATACTCCTTTGAGGATCTAGGAGTAACAATGTACTGTACATTAGTGGCTAAGGATGGAAAAGATAAAGTATTTCAACCATCAATATTTGAAGAAAAAATATATACTTACTTAATATCAACATATGAAATGAAAAAAGATTTAAATGACGAAGATGAGTATATAGAGTTTGAAATTTCAGATTTTATAGTTAACTTTTTAGGTAATAAAATGAATAGAACTTATTATACAAAAGTTGAACAAGCTTTGAAAAATTTAAAAAATACAGAATATCAATTTATAGTTTCAAATCACACTAAACTTGGGAAATATAAATTTGAAGATGAAGAGTTTAAACTCTTAACATATCAGAAATTAAAAAAAGGTAAAAAAATTTATTATAGAGTAACATTGAATAAAAATATTAGAAAAAAAATTAGTGATAAGAGATATATTAAATATAACTCAAAAGCTTTAATGGAGATTTTAGCTAAAGATCCAATTGCAGGAAGAATTTATAAATATATTAGTAAAATAAGATATGAAAAACAAGAAGATAAAATAAATTTAAGAACAATAGCTGCAATAATTCCATTAAAAACAGAGCAAATAACAGAAAGAGCTAATAAGAATGGTGAGATAAAAAAATATATTTTATGTAGAATGAAACAAGTTTTAAAAAGGGTAAAAAAAGCTTATGATGTATTAGTTGAACTTGGTTATGTTGAGTATTATGAGTCTTTTATTTCTAAAGAAGAAGAAACATATTATATTATTTATAAATTTAATCCCAATAAAGATGGAAATTGTCATGTTTCAACGTTTATAGAAGGAAATAAATTAAATAAACCAAGAGAGTTAACTTATAGTGGATCTAAAGAAAAAGAGAAGAAATATAAAGATCTAGAAATAGAAGAAGCAGAAGTAATAGATATTGTGGAAATAAATAAAACAGAAAAAATTAAAAAAACAATAATAAAAAAAGAAAAGAAAAGTGATTTTGATTTTCCTGAAAATATATCTAAATATATTCAAAAAGCTAAAAAAAATATATATGCTTCTAGAGCTTGGGATAAAAGAACAGATACAAAATTAAAAAAAATTCTTATAGAAGAGGGAGATTTAATACTAATAGAAGTTTTGAAAATTATATATAAAAATTTAAATTCTAATATAAAAACAACCTTAGTTCAATATATAAACGGTGTTTTAAAAAATTTATTATCTCAAGAAAATGCAGAATCTAAGCAAAATCTAACACTTTTTAATAATATAGTTAAAGAAAAAGGGTTAATTAGTAAGAAAAAAATAAATCAAGCAAGGAAAACAGTAAAGAAACCAGTAATAAATAGTATAAAGGATTTAATAGAAGATTCAGAAATTTCTACAGATATATTAAAAGTTTTTGATGAATATGATGAATATGAAAAATTAAAAATAGAGGAAAGAGCGATCAATATATGTTCTGTAGAAGAAAGCATCGATATTAATTTTTTACTTACAATGAAAAGAAAATCTCAAAAGATATATTTTAATACAATAAAAAAATATATTGAAAGAGTAATTAACGAGGAGGGTTAACATAGCCTAAGTTTTGTTAAACTGGAGTTTATATTTTTTCTTTAAGATATAAAAAATTGTATTTAAAGACATAAAAATAACCAAAATTTTGGAGAAAAACACTCAAAATAAAAATTGACAAAAACTTTAAAATTAAGTATTCTATATTTAAATTAAAGTATAAAAATGCTTATATTTATTAATTAAAATAAAACAATTAGGATAGAAAGGTGAGTTTAGATTATGATAAGTAAAACAGTTGAAATTAAAAATGAAACAGGATTACACACAAGACCAGGAAATGAATTCGTAAGCTTAGCAAAAACATTCACGTCACAAATTGAATTAGAAAATGAAGAAGGAAAAAAAGTAAAAGGAACATCTTTACTAAAACTACTTTCTTTAGGAATAAAAAAAGGTGCAAACATAACAGTTTATGCAAATGGTGAAGATGAGAACGAAGCAATAGAAAAGTTAGCTCACCTTCTTGAGAATCTAAAAGACTAGTTAATCTAGAAAAGTAAGAGGGATGGGGGTAACTCCATCTTTTTTTGTTGAAAAATATAGAAAAAAATATAGATAATTAGGGAGAGATAATTATGAAAAAGTTAATAAAAGGAATAGACGCGTCTCCAGGAATAGCAATAGGGAAAGTATTTTTATATAAAGAGGAAGAATTATTTATAGATAAAGGTGAATTTGATAATTCAGAAATTCAAAAAGAAAAATTAATAGAGGGAAGAGAAAAAACAAAAGAGCAACTATTAATTATAAGAGATAAAACAGCAAAAAAATTAGGTGAAGATAAGGCAGCTATATTTGATGGACATATAACTTTATTAGAAGATGAAGATCTTTTTGATGAAGTAGTGGAACTTATTGAAGATGAAAAAATAAGTGCAGAGAACGCTTTAGAACAAGGGATTAGTGGTTATTGTGATATGTTAGCAAATCTTGAAGATGAATATTTAAGAGAGAGAGCTGCTGACTTGGGAGATATAGCAAAAAGATGGCTATATAATATTGTAGGAATGGATATAGTAGATCTCTCATCTTTACCTGAAAATTCAATTGTTGTAGCAAGGGACTTAACTCCATCAGATACTGCTCAATTGGATTTAAAAAATGTAGTGGCATTTATAACAGATATTGGAGGGAAAACAGCTCACTCATCAATTATGGCAAGATCACTTGAAATTCCAGCTGTAGTAGGAACAGGAAATATAACGGAGTTAGTTGAAAATGAAAATTCAATTATAGTAGATGCTTTAACAGGAGATATAATTCTTAATCCAGAAGAAAAAGATATATTATTTTATACTAAAAAAAGAGAAGAATATTTAGCTGACAAAGAACTTTTAAAACAATTAAAAGATAAGCAAGCAATTTCAAAAGATGGAATAGTAGTAGGTGCTTGGTCAAATATTGGATCACCTAAAGATGTAAGTGGTGTATTGAGAAATGGTGCCAATGGAATTGGTCTTTATAGAACTGAATTTTTATTTATGGCTAAAGATAGATTTCCAACAGAGGATGAACAGTTTGAAGCTTATAAATCAGTTGCAGAATCAATGGAAGACTCAGAAGGAAATAAATATCCAGTAACTATAAGAACTATGGATATAGGTGGAGATAAGTCCCTTCCTTACATGGAATTACCACATGAAGAAAATCCATTTTTAGGATGGAGAGCATTAAGAATTTGTTTAGACAGACCTGAAATTTTAAAAACACAATTTAGAGCATTATTAAGAGCTTCTGCATTTGGATATATTAAAATAATGTTACCAATGGTAATCTCAATAGAAGAGGTTAGAAAATCAAGAGAATTATTAGAAGAGTGTAAAGAAGAGTTAAGAAATGAAGGAATTAAATTTGATGAAAAAATTCAACTTGGAATAATGATAGAAACTCCAGCAACAGCATTTAGAGCTAAATGGTTTGCTAAAGAAGTTGACTTTTTCTCAATAGGAACAAATGATTTAACACAATATACTTTAGCAGTAGATAGAGGTAATGAAAGAATATCTCATTTATATGATACATATAATCCAGGGGTATTATCAGCAATAAAAGCGGCAATAGATGGAGCACATGACGGAGGAATTCCAATTTCAATGTGTGGAGAGTTTGCTGGAGAAGCAAGAGCAACAGCTTTATTGTTTGGAATGGGACTTGATGCTTTTTCTATGTCAGCAATATCAGTTGCAAGAATTAAGAAAAACATCATAAAGATAGATAAAAAATCTTCTCAAGAATTAGTTGAAAGAGTAATGTTAATGAATACAACTGAAGAAGTTTTAAAAGAAATAGATAAATTTAATAATGAATTTATTGGATTATAAGAAAAAAAGATGAAGGTTTCTTCATCTTTTTTTAATTTTGGAGTATACTAAAAGGAAAAAAGGAGAAAATATGGCATTTGATGATTTTTTTATGAAAGTAAAAAAAGAAAATATACTTCATAATTATAGATATTTAAAAGAATCAAAAAAAAAAGAGATTATTGCAGTTGTAAAAGCTAATGCTTATGGACATGGAATTGAGCAAGTTGTAAAATTATTACAAGAGGAAGGGTGTAAATATTTTGCAGTTGCTAGGATTTGGGAAGCTAAAAAAATATTGAGATTGAAGTTAAAAAATATAAAAGTATTAGTTTTAGAAACGATAGAAGAGATGGAATTATTAAAAGTTTTTGATGAACTTGAAATTTTTATTAACAGCATATCAGATTTAAAAAAAGCATTATCTAAAGGAATATCAACATCACAAATGCATTTAAAAATAGATTTTGGATTTGGACGAAATGGAATTTTAGAAAGTGAGATTAAAAAATTAGAAAAAATAATACAAGAAAATGATTTGAAGTTTAAAGGCATAGCTACTCATCTATTTGATTGTACACATGAAGATATGTTGGATATTGAAAATAAATTTGATAAAATTATTTCTAATTTAGGAAGAGATAGATTTGAGATGATACACTCTCAAAACAGTGCAGGAGTAATATCCATTGAGGGAAAGGGTTGTACTCATATAAGATGTGGAACAATATTATTTGGACTACAAGAAATAGGTTATTATGATCCTTATATAAAGAGATCAATTTTCTTAGTTGGAAAAATTTCAGGAATAAAAGAAGTGAAAAATTTAAAGTATATAGGATATGAAAAAAAAGAAAATTTAAATATTTTAGATACAGATAAAGTTGCAAAGATTAGAATAGGTTATGGAGATGGATTATCGAAAAGAAGCGAAAATATTATGTCTATAATCAATAATAAAAAATATAAAATAATACATATAAGTATGGATAGTTCTTTTGTAGTAGTTGATGATTCAGTAAAAGTGGGAGATGAAATCGAAATTTTTCATGATCTAGAAGAAGCAATAGATTATTTAAAAGTGCCACACTATGAATTTTTATCTTGTATAAATGATCGAATAGAAAGAGTGTTAATTTAAAAAAGTAGGAGTAATCCTACTTTTTTAAATGGCATAATTTTGTGCATTTTTTTTGTATTTTGATGCAAATAATATTTTCAGATGAACAATTAGGACATTGATTTAATTGAGAATTAAATGAAGGAATGTATTCGTATGAACAATCTTCACAATGAAATTTACAGTGGGGAGTTTTAAAATCACCACCGCCAATAGAAATTCCATGTCCATTGATAAGAGCATCTGCAATTTTTTTTCTAGCTAAACTTAGAATTTTTTGAAATGTTTGTCGTGATACATCCATTTTTTCAGCAGCTTCTTCTTGAGATAGCTCTTGAAAATCTTTTAATCTAATGGCTTCAAACTCTTCTATTTTTAAATTATTAAAAGAAGTAGAACATTTTTTTTGCCCTTCAGGAATAAAAGTGGTATTAGTTGGAATTAACTCTACATTTCTAATTTTAACTGGTCTAGACAAAATTATTTACCACAATTACAATTACAAGAGTGATTATCATCATGTTTATGATGTTCGTGGTTTCCATGTCCACCACAACATTTTTGTCTTCCAGTTACTAAAATTTCTCTAAAGAAACCATCAGCAATATCATCACAAAGACCTTCTAAACCTGTAAAAGCTTTTATATCCTTATTTTTTAAATTATCCATAGCTCCTTGTCCAATACCACCACAAGCTACAAAATCTATATTTAATTCTTTTAAAAGTGCAGGAATCTCACCATGACCAGTGCTTTCATAATATTCTTTATTACCTTCACTATCATAAACAAAAAAACCTTTAGCTTGTCCAAAATGTTGACTTACCTTATTATTGTCTGCTACAACTGCTATTTTCATGATACACCTCACATATTATTAGTTAATGGCATATGCCATTAACTAATAATATAATTTTAATAAATATAAGTCAAGAATCTTTTTATATAAGTTTGACTTAGGAAATTATTTTTGTTAATATACATATAAAAAACATAGTATTTTCAAGGGAGAGTAATGAAAGTTAATTTACAAGATATAAAGGAAGAGTTAAAAAAATATGCAAATACTATTTCTAAACTTTTTTCTATGGATGTAGGTATCTGTGATAAAAATCTTGTTAGAATAACAGGAAGTGGACCACAAAAAATAGGGGAAATAATCAAAGGAAGAGCAAATAAAAAGGCTTTAGAAACAGGAGAAACAACAGTTATTTTAAATCCAAGAGAGGATTCAATATGTGATGGATGTTCAGAAAAAAAATGTTGTTTAGAAACTTTAGAAATTTCTACTCCTATAAGAAATGAAAAAAAAATAATAGGTCTTATTAGTTTAGTTTCTTTTGATGAGAAACAAAAAGAAAAAATAGAAAATGATTTAAAAAATTATTTGGATTTTGTAGAACAAATGGCAGAATTAATAAGTATAAGATTTACAGAATATAAAGAGAATTTAGAAAAAGCAGAAAGAGAAAATGTTTTATCAACGATATTAAATACCCTTCAAAAGGGAGTAATAAGGTTTGATGAAAATAACATAATAACGACAAGAAATAAATATGCTTTAAAAAAAATAGATATTGATAGTGAAATAATTGGAAAAAAAGTAAAAATAGAATCATTAGAAGATTTTTTAATGAAGGAAGAGATATTTAAATTAAAAATTGATTATAAAGAAGTAGAAGTTGTCGGTAAAATTTTACCATTTGAGTCTTTTGGAAGAAATGAAAAACTTTTTATTTTTGATGATATGAATAAGGTGAATAGTAATATTAGAGAGTTAGTTGAAACATCAAATAGTGTTTCAACTAAAAATATAATAGGAGAATCTCATTTTACAAGAGAATTAAAAGAAAGAATTAAAAGAGTATCTCTATCTAAATCAACAGTACTAATAACAGGAGAAAGTGGAACAGGAAAAGAGTTAGTAGCAAGAGCCCTACATTTTCATAGTGATAGAAGAAATGCCCCTTTTATTGTTATAAATTGTGCGGCAATACCCGATTCTTTATTGGAAAGTGAATTGTTTGGATATGTAAAAGGTGCTTTTACTGGAGCTGATAAAAATGGAAGGATGGGAAAATTTGAATTATCAAATGGAGGAGTAATTTTTTTAGATGAAATAGGAGATATGCCTTTATACTTACAAGCAAAACTATTGAGAGTTATTCAAGAAAGAAAAGTTACGAGAATTGGTTCAAATAGAGTAATAGATTTAGATATAAGAATAATATCTGCAACAAATGTAGACTTAGAAAAAAGAATAGAGGAAAAAAAATTTAGAAGTGATTTATATTATAGATTAAAAGTGATTCCTTTTGAATTGATACCTTTAAGACATAGGAAAGAGGATATATTACCAATAGCATATAAGTTAATAAAAAAATATAATAAAATAACAGATAAATATATTCAAAATATAGATGAAAAAGTAGAAAATATTTTACTAGATTATAATTGGCCCGGAAATATAAGAGAGTTAGAAAATACAATTGAATTTATGTTTAGTATTTCTAATAATGGGGAAACTTTAGATGTTTCAACAGTTCCTGAAAAATTATTAAATATAGATGAAAAAGTAAAAGTTAATGAAAAAACTTTTGATTTTGAGAAAAATTATAAATTAGATGATTTTGAAGAGATTGAAAAAAATTATATAAAAAAAGCGTTAAAAATTTATGGAAGTGATACAGATGGGAAAAAAGAAATTTCTAAAAAAATGAGTATAGGATTAACAACATTGTATAGAAAAATACAAAAATATGAAATAGTTTAATTTTCAAAATGAAAAATAAGAATTAAAAATAATTTTCAAAATGAAAATAATTTTCAAAATGAAAAATCAAGAATTGGAATTTATTTACAAATACTTAAAAAAAATAGATTAAATCTATTTTTTTTTAAATATACATTAAATTTTATCATTTTTATAATTTGGAATAAAAATTGCTTATATTTATATATAAAAAAAGATATAATAAATTGGAGGTTTCAAATGATTAATAAAATTTTAAGTATTTTAAATGAAGAGATAGTACCAGCGGAAGGGTGTACAGAACCAATAGCTTTAGCATATATAGGAAGTAAAATAACATCATTATTAGGAAACGTTCCAGAGAAAATAGAAATTTTACTTTCTGGAAATTTAATAAAAAATGTTAAAAGTGTTAAAATTCCTAATTCAAATGGAATGGTAGGAATAGAAGCTGCAGTAGCTTTAGGAACAATTTTAGGTGATTCTTCTAAAGAGTTAATGGTAATATCAACAATTGATAATTCAAGATTATCAGAAGTTGAAAACTATTTAAAAGAAAATAGAGTCAAAACAAGTAAAATAGATGGTGATGTAAAATTACATATGAGAGCAACAGGTTACTTAGGAAATGAAGAAGTAACAGTTGAAATAAAAGATTATCATACAAATATTGTTTCAATTTTAAAAAATGGAGTAGAGTTAAAGGGATGTTCGTGTGATGAAGTTTCAACACATGAAACAATGACTGATAAAGAATTTTTAACAGTTGAATTAATTTATAATCTAGCTAAAACAATAGATTTATCTTCAATTGAACCATTATTTAAAAAAGTTATAGAGTATAACTCTGCTATAGCTAAAGAAGGATTAACTAATACTTATGGAATTGCAATGGGTAAGAGTTTAGCCGAAGGAATGGAAGAAGGAGTTTATGGTAAGGACTTGAAAAATAAAATGGTAAGTTTTGCAAGTGCTGGAAGTGACGCTAGAATGAATGGATGTGGAATGCCTGTAATGACAACTAGTGGAAGTGGAAACCAAGGAATGTCAGCATCTTTACCAGTTATAAAATATTGTGAAGAAAAAGGTTTATCTTATGAAGAGTTAATTAGAGGATTATTTTTCTCTCATATGACTACAATTCATATAAAATCAAATGTAGGAAGATTATCAGCATATTGTGGAGTTGTTTGTGCTGGTGGAGGAGTAGCAGGAGCATTATCTTTCTTAGATGGTTTATCTCTTGAAAGAGTAAGTGCAGCAATAGAAACAACATTGGCAACATTATCAGGAATGCTTTGTGATGGTGCAAAAAGTTCATGTGCCACAAAAATTGCTTCTTCAATAGGAATGGCTTTTGATTCTTATTATATGTCAAAGAAAAATAGAAATTTTGAATATGGAGAAGGACTTGTTGGAAAAGATGTAGAAGCTACATTAGCTAATGTAAAAGTATTAGCACATGAAGGATTAAGAAAAACAGATGAAGTTGTTCTTGAAATAATGCTAAATAATTAAAATATTTATTTTAAATTTAGGAGGGAATATGAAAGTTATAATTATAGGTGGAGTAGCAGCTGGAATGTCAGCAGCAGCTAAAGCATCAAGATTAGATAAAACAGCAGAGATAGTTATATATGAGAAAACGGATATTGTTTCATGGGGAGCATGTGGACTTCCTTATTATGTAGGGAATTTTTTTGAAGATTCAAAAAATATGATAGCAAGACCAGTGGAAAAATTTATAGAAGCTGGAATAAATGTAAAAATAAAGCATGAAGTAGTAGGAATAGATGTTACAAAGAAAGAGGTAACAGTAAAAAAAATATTAACCAATGAAGAGTTTATTGATACTTATGATAAGTTAGTTATAGCAACAGGAGCACATGCAATAATTCCTCCAATAGAAAATGTAAATGCTAAGGGAGTATTTACTTTAAAAGATTTTCAAGATGGAATTGAATTAAAAAAAGAAATGATTAGAGAAGAGAATCAAAATATTGTGATTGTAGGTGCGGGATATATTGGTTTAGAAGTAGCAGAAGCAGCTAAACACCTGGGAAAAGATAGTGTTAGAATAATTCAACTTGGAGATAGGGTTTTATTAGAAAGCTTTGATAAAGAGATTACAGATATAATGGAAGAAGAAATAAATTCATACGAAGGAATAGATCTTCATGTTGAAGAATTAGTTCAAAGTATTATTGAAGAAAATGGTAGAGTAGTTGGAGTTAAGACTAATAAAGGTGAATATAGAGCTGACTTAGTTATAATATCAACAGGAATAAGACCTAATACTTTATTTTTAAAAGAGACTGGTATTGAAATGCTGAAGAATGGAGCTCTTATTATAGATAATAAAGGAAGAACAAGTATTGATTCAATTTATTCAGCTGGAGATTGTGCAACAGTTCATCATTTGGTTAGAGATGAAAACGTATATATACCTTTAGCTACAACTGCAAATAAATTAGGAAGAATTGTTGGTGAAAATTTAGTAGGAATGGATACAGAGTTTCAGGGTACTTTGGGATCAGCGGCAGTTAAAGTAATTGATTTAGAAGCAGGAAGAACAGGAATAACAGAAAATGAAGCAAAAAATATGGGGATAAATTATAAAACTGTATTTATAAAAGATAAAAATCAAACAAATTATTACCCAGGAAGAGAAGATATATTTATTAAATTAATATATAATACAGATTCAAGAGTTCTTTTAGGAGGACAAATAGTTGGGAAAAAAGGTGCTGTTCTAAGAGTGGATTCTTTAGCTACAGCAATATTTGCTAAATTAACAGTTGATCAATTAGGAATGATGGATTTTTGTTATGCTCCACCTTTTGCAAGAACTTGGGATGCAATGAATGTTGCAGGAAATGTAGCTAAATAAATAAAATGAGCAGAATTAAAAAATTTAATTCTGCTTTTTTATTGCAAATTTATTGTAAAATTAGTATTCTTATTTGTGTAAATAAATAGTAAAAGGAAGGCTATAATGACTACATTAAAAAAAATATTAGGATATTTTATAGAAAAAAATAAAGAAAAGAGATTAAAAAAAGATTTCGCTATTAATATTGAAGAACTAAAAAAATATAAAGATATTTTATCTAAAAGAGATTTAATAGCTGAAAATTTTTTAGAAATAGATAAAATAATAGTATCTTTAATTAAGGAGAATATAAGATTACAAAAAGAATTAGAGCTGTTTTGTGCATATAGAATATCTTCAGAAATAAATTTAAAAAAATATATAAAAGATAAAGATTCGAATAAAAAATTATTAATTGTTCAATTAAAGCTTAAAGAGTTAGTTGATATAATTATAAAAAATTCAATATAAAGAGAAGATTAAAGTTTATTAATCCTCTCTAATCCCATTATATAAATTATAAAAATATTCTTTCTTTTCAATTAGTTGTGAAAAAGTACCCTCTTCAATAATGTTATTTTTATCAAAAACATATATTTTATCAAAATCCTTTAATATACTTAAACGATGAGTAATTGCAATAATTGTTTTATTTTTATAAACTTCTTTTATATTGTTTAATATTGAGGTTTCATTAATAATATCCAGGGCATTAGTTGCTTCATCCAATAATATAATATCAGGATTTTTTAAGAATAGTCTAGCCATGGCAATTTTTTGTTTTTGACCTGAACTTAAAAAGACTCCCTTTTCTCCGATTAGAGTATTTTCTTTCTCTTTAAATATATTAATAATTTCATTTAAATATGATTTTTCAAAAGCAAAATATAAATCTTTTTCTGTGGCATTTTCTTTAACTAATTTAATATTATCAATAATACTTTTATTTAAAATATATTCTCCTTGATCAACAATACCAAGTTTATTTAAATAACTTTCAGTTTTAATTGAATTTAGTGGAATATTATTAATTAAAATTTCTCCTTTAAGGGGAATTATACTTTTTTTTAATAAATTTGCAGTAGTACTTTTTCCAATACCACTTTTTCCAACAATTGCTATTTTTTCACCTTGTTTTATTTTTAAATTAAAATCTTTAAGAATTAAAGTATCGTTAAAAGAAAACGAGATATTTTTAAATTCTATATTTTTAATATCAGAGTTAATCTCTATATTTCCATCAGGTAAATCAGGAATATCTAAAATTTCAGTAAAACGATGTAGTCCCGAAACACCTTTTTGATAAATATCAATAAGTCCTACCATTCTCATTATTCTTAATCGGAATCTATCGACTAATAAAAGAAAAGAAAGAATTACACCCATAGTAAGACTATCTTTTATATAAAGATAGCCACCGGCTAAAATTATAACAAGTTGAGTAATATTTGAATAAAAAGTTACAGAAGAAACAAGTAGGCTAGAGGGAAGCATATTGGATTTTTCACTTTGAAATAAAGTAATATTAGTTTTGGAAAAATCATTTAAAGCACTATTTTCAAGGTGATTATCTTTTAAAAAAAATATTGTTTTTAAAATATCGTGTAAAGAACTAGTTAAAAGTCCATTATTTTTTCTAATAGTTCTATATCCTTTTTTCATTTTTAAATTTTCACGATAAACAAAAATTAAAATAAGTGGTAAAGGAATCAAAGAGATAATAGTTAATTTATAGCTAAAGTCAAACATAATAAAAATAGATGAAAAAATAGTAATAAATGAAAAAATAAAATCTTCTAATCCTCTATGGCAAAGAGTAGATATACTATCTAAATCACTTATCACCCTAGAGATTAAGTCGCCGCTATTATTAGTTTTGAAAAAATTATGAGGTTGTTTTAATATTTTTTTTGTTAGATCAACTCTCATATTTTGTTTTATTTTGCTACCCATTAATTTTCCATTAACTTGAGAATTAATAGCAAAAATCAAACGAAAGATATATAATATTATTAAAATAATAGAATAGTGAAATAATAATGTTATATTTTTAAAAGGTAAAGCTTTATCAATAAGAGATTTTATAAGAAGTGGAGAATAAATATCAATTGATGTCATTAATAGCCTTATAATTAAGAAAAGAAAAAGATATTTTTTTTCTTTTTTTAAGTAGAAATATAGTTTGGAAAATGATTGTTTATTCATAAATAACTCCTTTTATTGTTTTAAATTATAATATTAATCATACAAAAAATATTTACAAAAAGTCAATGGTGATAAATATATATTGTATTTATTATAAAACTTTTTGTTATTATTTTTAATAAAACGATTGAAATTTGTACGCACAGGTGATAGTATAAAGTATAAAATTATGGTTCTTTTGATTAAAAGGGAATTAAGTATAAGCTTAAACGGTCCCGCCACTGTAATGATGACGAAAATAGAAAAACCACTGAAAGTAATATTTTGGGAAGGGCTATTAGTAGGATGAATCTAAGTCAGGATACCTGCCATAATTAGTATATCTGCGCGGACAGAGAAGAGTATTCAACATTTAATAAACTCTTCTCTCAAATTTAACTTAATTTATTTGGGAGGGTTTTACATGAAGAAATTATTTGTTTCATTATTTTGTTTAACAACAGTTTTATCTTTTGCACATGGAGCTGAATCATATGTTGATTCTGAATTTTATAACGGTGGGAAAAGTGCTGTAATTATGGCACATTTTGGAACTACTCATGATGACACAAGAGCTAAGACTATAGATGTAATTAATCAAAAAGCGGCGAAAGCTTTTAAAGGGAATGCTGATGTTTTTGAAGTTTATACATCAAGAATAATAAATAAAAAGCTACATGATAAAGAAAATATTAATAAAATGAATACAACAGAGATGTTAAAAGCTTTAAAAAAACAAGGATATGAGAATATAATAATTCAATCAACTAATGTTATTGATGGAGTTGAAATGGATGCAATAAAAAAAGAAGCACAAGAATTTTCAAAAGACTTTAAAGAATTAAGGGTTGGAGAAGTTTTATTAAATAATCCTCATGATTATGAAGATACAATTAAAATAATCAAGAAAAATATAGGTAAATTGAAAAAAAATGAAGGAATAGTTTTGGTAGGACATGGAAGTTATGATTCAGGAAATTCAGCATATGCTATGTTTGATTATATGGCTAAAGATATGAATGAGCCAATGTATGTGGGAACAGTAGAAGGGTATCCAACATTTGACACAGTTAATAGACAGTTAAAAAAAGATAAAATTAAAGAAGTGGTTCTAATGCCAATGATGTTTGTAGCTGGAGATCATGCTAAGAATGATATAGCTGGAGATTGGAAAGATATGTTAGAAAAAGCAGGATATAAGGTAAATGTGAAGTTATTACCTTTGGGAGAGATGCCAGAAATTCAAAATAAATTCATAAACGATGCAAAGTTTTTGGAAAAACATAAAGAAATAGATATTCTTGCTAAAAAAAGAGGATATACAAAGGGAGAAGAGGGACACTCTCATTAATAAAGTTGAGGAGTAACAATGAATTTTAATAAATTAAAAGAAAAAAAAGCAATATTAATTGCTCATTTTGGAACAACACATGAAGATACAAAATTAAAAACAATAGATGAAATAAACAAAAAAATAAAAGAAAAATATGAAGAAATTGATTTGTTTCAAGTTTATACTTCAAGAATAATAAATAGGATTTTATTAAAAAGAGGAATAGAAAACTTAAATACATCACAAATGTTAAAAAAACTAAAAGAAGATGGATATAAAAATATTTTGATTCAGCCAACTTATATAATAAATGGAACAGAGATGGAAGCATTAAAAAGAGAGGTTGAAATACACCTGAGTAGTTTTAATGAAATTAGAGTAGGAAATCCATTATTAAGTACTCCAGAGAATTATAAAATGGTAGTAGAGGCTTTATCACAAGAGATAGGAGATTTATCTGATGATGAAGGGGTAGTATTTGTAGGTCATGGAACAGAACATTCAGCAACATCAGCTTATCCAATGCTAGATTATGTAGCAAAAGCTTTGGGTAAAAAGTTTTATATAGGAACAGTAGAAGGATATCCAACTATTGAAAATGTTATAGATTTATTGAAAAAAGATAGAATAAATAAAGTGAAATTAATGCCTTTAATGTTTGTAGCTGGAGATCATGCAAAAAATGATATTGCAGAAGATTGGAAAGAGGAGTTAGAAGCAAATGGATTTGAAATTAATTTAGATTTAAGAGGTTTAGGGGAGATCTCAAAAATTCAAGATATATATTTGAAGAATATAAAATCTATTTTTGAATTTGCACCAGAAGATATTCTTAAAAAGAAAAAAGATTATGAAAAAGGGAAAGAGAGTAATCATTAATTTTATGGAGAGATTTTTCTCTCCAATTTTTTTTTAAAGGGAGAAATTAAATGAAAAGAATAATATTTTTATTTATATGTATATGTACATTAATATTAGGAAAAGAAAAAACCAAATTAAGAGCAGTATCTACAGCGCAGTTTACAACAGAGATACTTCTATCAATTGGAGCAGAAGATCAAATGATAGGAACTTCTTTTTTAGACGATAAAATATTACCAAGTTTAAAAAAGCAATATGATAAAATACCAGTATTATCAGAGAGAGCTCCAACAAAAGAGCAATTTTATTCAATAAATCCAAATTTTTTAATTGGATGGAAATCAATAGCTACAGAGAAAAATCTAGGAACACCAGAAGAATTAAAAGAGAACGGAGTAGAAGTGTATTTTACAAAATCACAAAATAGCAGTAAAATAGATGATATTTATAAAGATATATTAACTTTAGGTGAAAAATTTAATGTGGAAAAAAATGCTGAAAATGTTGTGAAAAATATGAAAAGTGAAATAGCAAAAATAAAAATAAAAAAATCAGAGAAACCTGTAAAAGTATTTGCATATGACAGTCAAGAAACAGCTCCTTTTGTAGTTGGAGGAGGAGGTATTGGGAATACGCTAATTGAAATGGCAGGTGGAGAAAATATATTTAAAAATACATCTTTTTCTTTTGGAACAGGAACTTGGGAAAGGGTATTAGATGAAAATCCTGATTATATAGTAGTAGTAGATTATGGAAAAGTTAATTATAAAGATAAAATCAAATTTTTAAAAGAAAACTCTCCTATTTCAGAAATTTCAGCAGTAAAAGAAAATAAATTTATAGTAGTTCCTTTAAGTTATTTATCTGCAGGAGTAAGAGTTCCTTATGCAGTTAAATTAATGGCCGAGGGATTTAATAAATAAGAGGAGAATAGATGAAAGAAAAAAAAAGCTTTAAAAAGTTAATGATAGTAAGTAGTCTATTGTTAATTTTTATTGGAACAATGGGAATAACAGTAGGAAGTGTTGATTTATCACCCCTTCATATTTGGAAAATTGTAATAAATAGAGTGTTTGAAAAGAATATATTTCAAATAGAATGGAAAAAAAGTACAGAGATGATAGTATGGAATTTAAGAGCTCCAAGAATGATTTTAGGGATTTTATGTGGAGCTGGACTATCGTTAGTTGGAATTTTAATGCAAGCATTAACTAAAAACTCTTTAGCTAGTCCTTATATTTTAGGAATCTCTTCAGGAGCTAGTACAGGGGCAGTTTTATCAATTGTCTTAGGTGGTGTATTTGGATTTAAATTTTCTCCAGGTGTAGGAGCATTTATATTTGGAACTTTAACAGCCTTTTTAGTTTTTTATTTATCAGGGAGAGGTTCATTTTCAAGTACTAAGTTGGTTTTAGTAGGAGTTGCAATATCTTCTTTATTTTCAGGAATTACTACTTTTTTAGTAACAACAGCTAAAAATGAAAATGATTTAAGAGGTGCAATGTTTTGGATTTCAGGAAGTTTAGCAGGTGCAAGATGGAGTCAAATATTTCCTATATTTATAGTTCTGTTACTAGGAATATTAATAACTTATTATAAATATAGAGAATTAAATATATTAATGTCTGGAGATGATGTTGCAGAAAGTTTAGGTGTTGATGTTAAAAAATTAAGGATATTAATAGTATTATTATCGACATTTTTAACAGGAGTAATAGTGTCAGTAACAGGAGTAATAGGTTTTGTAGGACTTGTAATACCGCATATTTCAAGAGGGTTAGTTGGAAGTAATCATAAAAAATTGATAATAACATCAGTTTTATTAGGTGGTCTTTTTCTATTAACAATGGATACTTTAACAAGATATTTATTTAAAAATCAAGAGATTCCAATCGGTGTAATAACCTCTATAATTGGTGCACCATTTTTTATGAGTATGTTGAGAAAAAACAGTTATAGGTTTGGAGGATAAAATGATTAAGGTAAAAAAATTATCATTTAATATAGATAATAAAGATATTTTAAAAGATATAGATATAGAAATAAAAAAACATAAATTTGTAGGAATTATAGGAGAAAATGGGTGTGGAAAGAGCACCCTTTTAAAAAATATATATAAATCATACTCTCCAGAAGATGATAAAATTTTTTTAGAGGGAAAAGATTTAAAGAAATATTCAATAAAAGAATTAGCGCAAAAAATATCAGTACTTAGTCAAAATCAAAAAATAATTTTTGATTTTACAGTTAAAGAGATTGTAGAGATGGGAAGATATACTAAAAGTTCATTATTTTATAAAAAAGATGAAGAAAAAGAGATTGATAAAGCATTGGAAAAAGTAGGATTATTAGAAAAAAAACATCAAAGTTTTTTAACTCTTTCGGGTGGAGAGATGCAAAGAGTATTTATTGCAAGATCGCTTGCACAGGAGAGTAACATTTTAATTTTAGATGAACCTACAAATCATCTTGATATGAGATATCAGTATCAAATTATGAATTTGATTAAAAGTTTAAATAAAACTGTAGTTGCTGTAATTCATGATGTTAATATTGCTAGTAGTTATTGTGATTATATTTTTGCAATGAAGGATGGAAAAATAATTTGTGAAGGATCTCCAGAAGAGGTAATAACAAAGAAAAAAATAAAAAAAATTTTTGAAATAGATGTGGATATACTTCCTCATCCCACAACTAAAAAGCCACTTGTTATTTTTTTATAAATATAGTAAATGGTATTGATTTTATTAGTTTTTTTTGTATTATAAAAAAATAAAACTAGACTGAAAATAGAAAAATATGGTAAAATTTAATAAGTATTTATTTTCAATAAAGTCAAATAAAAAATGGAGAGCTATGAAAAAAAGTGTGAAATTATTAATAATAGTAGGAATATTGGCGGGAAATATTTTATATAATAAGAATATTAATAAGGTAGAAACAAAAGAAATTGTAAAAATAACAACACCTCAAAATATAAAAGAAGAGAATATTGAAAAACAAGTTGTGAAGGAAGAAAAAACTGAAGCTACTGAGAAAATAAAAGAAAATGATGGGTTAGTTGAAGAGAAAGATTCTGAAAAAATAGAAAAAGATTTAGGATTAGAATGGGAGAATCAAGAAAATTCTGAAAAAGAAGCTGAAAATGTTGAACTAGCTGAAAAAGTAACATTAGAAAATTTTGAATATGTTATAAAAAAAGGCGATACAATTTATGATTTATCAAAAGAATATAAAATAAAAAGCGATTACATATATGCAAATAATTTAGATCAAAACTTAAAAATATTACAAATTGGAAAAAAAATTAAAATACCAACAGAAGATGGAATTTTTTATACTATAAAAAAAGGTGATACTTTTTCAAAGTTAGCTTTAAAATTTGATGTTAGTGAAAAAATATTAAAAGAAGATAATGGAATGGATACCTTATTAATTGGAGCAAAAATATTTTTAAGAGAACCAAAAGTATCGAGATATTTAAAAGGGACAAAAAATGAATATGCAGTAAGACCAATGGTTGCTGGATTTGCCAATCCATTATTAGCAATGCATGTGACAAGTGGATATGGAAGAAGAAGTCATCCAGTATTAAAAAGAGTATTGCAGCATGGAGCCTTAGATTTAAGAGCTAAAGTAGGAACGAAGGTAATGTCAGCTAAAACAGGTGTAGTAACTTATGCAGGTAGAGCAAGAGGGTATGGTAATGTAATAATAATAAAGCATCCAGGTGGGTATGAAACTAGATATGCACACTTAAGTAGAATTAGTGTAAGAAGAGGACAAAAAATTACTCAAAATCAGATTATTGGATTAAGTGGTGCAACAGGAAGAGTAACAGGACCTCATTTGCACTTTGAAATTAGAAAAAATGGAAAAATATTAAATCCATTGGAATTTTTAAAAATGTCATAAAAAAATAAAACTCCTTTTTAGGGAGTTTTTTTTTATGGAAATAAATTTGACACTAATATTTTGGAAACGTATAATTAATTTATAAAACAAATAGATAAATGGGGAGAAAAATGAAAATAGATAAACGGAGAGTATTAGTAGTATCATTTTTATTTTTAATAGGTCTTTTTTTTCTTGCTTTAGTAGTGGGGAATTATAAAATTTCTATTTTAAATAGTTTGAAAATTTTATTTTTAGGATCAACTTCAAATATAATGGAAAATAAAATTATTTGGAACTTAAGATTACCAAGAATAATAATGGCACTTATTGTAGGAATGCTATTAGGAAGTAGTGGAGCTGTAACTCAAACACTTTTTAAAAATCCTATGGCAGATCCATATATAATAGGAATATCAGCGAGTGGAACTTTTGGAGCAGTAATTGCATATTTTTTAAATTTACCTGAAGAGTATTATGGGATATTAGGATCAATATTTTCTTTTATAACATCTTTTATAATATTTAAGTTATCTAATAATAAAAAAGGAACTCTTAACCTTTCAACATTATTAGTTGTTGGAATATCAATATCTGCTTTGTTGAGAGCTTTTATTTCTCTTTCAATGTATTTAATAGGTGAAGATAGTTTTAGAATTGTTCTTTGGACAATGGGTTATTTAGGTGGTGGAACATGGAAAGAGATAATAATTTTATTAATTCCATTACTGTTTTCATTGGTTTATTTTTATAAAAATAGATATAAATTAGATGCTATTTTATTATCTGAAGAGGAAGCATATACACTAGGAATAGATGTTAAATTTTTTAAATATAGTGTCTTAGTAGTTTCTACATTTATGATTGGATTTTCTGTAGCTTTTAGTGGAATGATAGGTTTTGTAGGTTTAATTATTCCTCATATTGTAAGAAGTATTTTTGGAGTAAGCAATATAAAATTAATTCCACTTTCAATGTTTTATGGAGGAATTTTTCTATTATTATGTGATACTCTTTCAAGAGGAATCGTTAGTACTATGGAAATACCAATAGGAGTAATTACAGCAATTTTTGGAGCTCCTTTCTTTTTATATTTAGCTTTTAAAAAAAGGAGAGATTGTTAATGAAGAGTTTAAAAGTGGAAAATCTTGAATATTCATATGGAAAAAATAAGATTTTAAAAGGTGTAAATTTATCATTGGATTCAGGTGAATTAGTTGGAATATTAGGTTCAAATGGTTGTGGAAAATCAACATTATTAAAAACTATTATGGGATTTTACAAAATGGATTCTGGAAAAGTTTTAATAGATGAGAAAAATTTAAAAGATATTTCATTGGGAGAGTTATCAAAAAAAATAGCATTTATAACACAAAGTACAAATCAAAATATAGAGTTTAATGTGCTAGAATTTTTAAGATTAGGAAGGATCCCTCATATTAAAAATCCTTTTAAAGGATTGGATGTAAATGATAATAATATTGTAAATCAAGTTATAAAGGATTTAAATTTAGAGAATTACCTATCGAGAAAGGTAGTTAATTTAAGTGGAGGTGAATTTCAAAGAATACTTTTAGGAAAAGCTTTTATTCAAGAGGGAGAAATAATATTTTTAGATGAACCTACTTCAGCCTTAGATATAAATCATGCTCTAGATTTTTTAGAGAGATTAATTTTTAAGATAAAAGAAAGTGATCTTATAGGGATTATTGTAATACATGACATTAATTTAGCTTCTTTATTTTGTGATAAAATTTGCTTTATGAAAGATGGAAAAATAACATATATAGGAAAACCTAAAGATATTATAAAAAAAGATATATTAGAAGATATTTATGGATATTCTCCAGAAATTATAGAAAATGCCAATACTAAATATATATTGCCTAAAAGGAGTAACGATGATTAAAATTTTATTAATATTCTTAACAATGTGTGGAGCAGTTTTTTCTTTGGAAATAAAAGATAGTAAAGTTTATGATGATTATGGAAATAGTATAAAGTTAAAGGAATATAAAAAAATAGTTGTATATAATTATGGAGTTGTTGAAATACTTTATAAATTAAAGTCTCAAGATGAAATAGTTGCAATTGGAAATCATAGAAATTCAATATGGCCAGAGGAAAAAACAAAAGATTTGCCTTTGGCAGGTCCAATATCAAAACCTTCTGTAGAGAAGATATTATCTTTTAATCCAGACTTAGTTATTTTTAATGTTATGGGAAATAAAGTTGATGAGTTAAAAAAAATAGGTGTTCCATCTTTAATTTACTCAAATAAATCTTTAGAAAATATAATTGGGAATATTGAAGTTTTAGGACGATTAACAAATAAGAAAAAAGAATCATTGAAAGTTGCAAATGAATTAGAAAAACAATTGAATAGTTTAAAAAACAAAGAAAAATTAAAAGGAAAAGCCTTAATTTTATATTCAACAAATCCTCCCTCTTCCTTTTCAAAGGATTCTTTACCAGTAGAAATTCTTGAACTTTTGGGTTTGAATGTAATAACACCATCCTTTGGAAAAAAATCTATTATTTCATCTGAATATGTATTAAGTGAAAATCCAGATATAATAATAGGTACAAGGGGAGTAAAAAATATTGACGATGTTAAAAAAGCCATTCCTTTAATAGAGGAAACAAAGGCATTTAAAAATAATAAAATATATAAAATAGATTCAAATATATTACTTAGAGGTTCTCATAGAGTATTTGATGAAATAGAAAAGGTATATAAAAAATTAAAATAAAGAGGTGTCTATGAAGCCAAAAAATGGTTATAATAAATGGGCAAAATTTTATGATTATATTGAAAATAAAATGCCAATTGGAAAATTTAAAAAAGAAGCAGTTTCTCATCTGAAAGGAAAAGTTTTAGAAGTGGGAATTGGGAGTGGAGCTAATTTAAAATATTATCCTAAGGAAATAGAGGTTATTGGATTAGATTTTTCAAAAGAGATGTTAAATTTAGCAGAAAAAAAGATAGAAAAGTTAAATTTGAAAAATATAACTTTAGTTGAAATGAATATTGAAAATATACAGTTTCCAAATAACTCCTTTGATTCAGTATTATCTACATGTGTCTTTTGTACTGTACCAAACCCACAAAAAGGCTTAGAGGAAATATATAGAGTATTAAAACCTGGAGGTTCTGCTATTTTTTTAGAGCATATGAAAAGTAAAAATTCTTTTATTAATTTTTTTCTATGGATACTTAATTTTTTAACTATAAACATTTTAGGAACATCATTATTAAGAGAAACAGAAAAAACAATTAGAAGAATTGGTTTTAAAGAGATTAAAGTTAAAAATTTAATGATGAAAGATGTTTTAAGATTAATAATTGTAAAAAAATAAAATTAAATTAAATGATTTAGGACATATTTTAGCCACAATAGTTTGTTAATATATTTTTAGAAATAAAAGTAAAACTAGGAGGTAATAAAATATGAAAAAAATATTATTAGTATCAATGATGGCATTAGGTTTAGGAACAGTAACATTAGCTAAAGGCGAGAATCAGATGAGAGGAAATAGAATGAGAATGAACTCTCATAATAGATGTTCAGAAAATTCAGTAGAACAACAGAAAATAAGAAAAGCAATAAAAGATAATCCAAAATTTGATCAATGGCAGATTGAATTACAAGAAATAAAAGTAAAGTTAATGAAAGAGATGGCAAAAGATACTCCTAATTTTAGTGAGATTGAAAAAATAAATAAAGAAAAAGCAGTAGTTCAAGCTAAAATGAGAACTGAGAGAATGAGAATAAAATATAAATTTGACCAACAAATAGAAGATAATAAAAATAATTAATAAGAAATAAAGTGAGAGTACAATATGTATTCTCACTTTTTTATTGAAAAAATATATGAGAATAAAGTATTTAAAACCTTACATAATTTAGTTAAAAATGATACAATATGTTTTATTGAAGAATATAAAAATGTTTAATATGGAAATAAGGTTAAATTCCTTTACGGCCCCGCCACTGTAAAATTGACGAAACTATATAAACCACTGACTAAAAAGTTGGGAAGGGATAGGAGTAGGATGAAGTTAGTCAGGATACTTTTAGACATTTAATCTCGAGGGAGGAAAAAGTGAATAAAAATTTATTATTATTATCATTTTTAACATGTGCATTGACTTTAAGTGCAGAGGGAAAAGCTGTTAAATTGCAAGAAAGTGTAATCACAACAGAAAACTTTGAAACAA